>JACMLD010000116.1 GCA_014379785.1 Chitinophagaceae bacterium | reverse complement strand
TTTTTCTTTCCTCTCCGTCAAAAACCTGTTTCAATAAAATCGTAAACAGATCTTTCATCCGATCTCCGGATAAATGTTCTTCTAAATCCTCAACGGTTGGGGACTGCATGCAATTGTACAATTCTTCCATCGCCGACGAAGGCGCCCAGGCGACCGGTGTTGCCATAAAACCTTTTTCACCGGCCCGTTCCAGGAATGCCTGCAAACGCGGAAACAAAACCGATAACTCCGCAGCAAGCTCCCCACTGCAAAAAGCATCTATGAAAACCGTTTTCCCTGGCAAGGGATTTAACTCTTCCGCGCCCCGGACAGCCCGAACCTGAAACTGACCCGGAAACATCCGATGCTTCCTTCTACCCCATAACCAATGCTGCTCGCTAAACAGCGCAACCCTGACAAAAAACACATGCGGAAATGTATGAAATGCCAACGCGATTCTTTTCATCGCATCCAATACACCAAACCTCAGGACGTAGCCCTCCCCTTCCGCAATCTGAAAAACCAAACGCTCATTCTCCTGGTACCACGACAAAACCGCCGCACCACTCCATACCAGATTCGGATACCTCAACGGAATATCCGGAAGCATTTCTTCCTCACCGTACTGTTGGGATGATATGGTAAATCTGCTCATAGAATGAAGGCTGGACTTTAAGCACGCATCGACACGGCAACGCTTAACCTAAAATAACAATTTATTCATATTGGATTCTGAAGATCACCCCAAACATCAATCATTCTACACCACCATAACAGAAAATGCTACCATACGCCACAATGTTTTTTTATTTTTATTACTACGAAATGCCCGGTTTGTAAACCGATTCGATCACAAAACACGATACTTGTGTAAAATTAATAGGGAAGTGTAATCAGGGAAAGGGAGGAAAAATCTTTTCATTCCGTATTTATCCCATGCAATTGCGGAGAAAGTTTTGTATGTATCAGGAGCGATCGTTATCCACCTTTCTAAAATCATATTTGCCCTTGACCATGGTATTCAAAAAAACGCCTTTGGTACGTGATTCCATAAACGCTTCATACACCTCAAAAGGAACATCCAGGTATTCGTACACCATGCCGGAAACAAAGCGGACTTTCAGCAGTTTTGTCTCTGCGTCGTAAATGATTTTATGGACAACCGTTGATGGCATATCCAAACAACAGAAAATTACATGCCCGGATCCGGCGTTAATTCAGCGAATGTGTAGATACCCAGTTCCATGCATACAAATTAAGACATCCTTTTTTCGTAAGCCCTTACTTTTGCGCATGGATTATTTTGAAAGGCTCCAGGAATTGTTGAAAATCGAACGTCAGGAAGACCGGCAATCATACCAGCAATTGCTGGAAAAATCTACCGTCGTACAGAGACGATCAAACGGACTGGCCTGGTACCCTGTGGCCATTCGTGGTTCCGAAATCAGTCGCGGCGACTATCTGACAGTTGAAATTGAACGTACAACGCACCATGAAATTTCGCATCAGCTCCGGTTTGGAATGCCGGCTGTATTATTTTCAAATCATGATGCGAAGAACAATCGTGCCGAGGGACTGATCTCTCATCAGTTCGGCAATACACTGAAGATTACATTGCAAACGGATGAACTGCCTGAATGGGCCGGCGATGGGAAACTGGGTATCGATCTACTGTTCGATGATACCAGCTATGATGAAATGCAAAACGCGTTGAAATCAGCAGCCCTCAACCGTCAAAACGACAAAGATTCCCGGTTAATAAACGTCCTGATCGGGGATTTATCCCCATGTTTTGTCCCCTCAATCAATCAATTTGCAAACAAGCGCCTCAACCCCTCCCAACACGCTGCGGTGGAAAAAATTCTGAGTGCCGAAGATCTGGCGATTGTGCATGGCCCGCCGGGTACGGGCAAGACCACGACCTTGGTCCAGGCGATCAAAGCGTTGGCTGAGCAGGATAAAAAGCAATTGCTTGTGGTGGCACCGAGCAATACCGCGGTGGATCTGTTGAGCGAAAAGTTGTCGGAAGAAGGGTTGAATGTGTTGAGGGTCGGGAATCCTGTGAGGGTATCTGAACGCCTGCTATCGCTCACGCTCGACAGTAAGGTGGCGGCACATCCGCGGATGAAAGAAATTAAGAATTTAAAAAAACAGGCCAATGAATTTAGAAATATGGCGCATAAGTATAAGCGCAATTTTGGGAGAGCCGAGAGAGAGCAGCGCAAGGCGTTGTTCGACGAGGCACATAAAATAATGAAGGATGTCTACAACACCGAGCAGTATGTAATAGACGATGTGCTGGCAAAGTCGCAGGTGATCGCCGCAACCCTTGTGGGCGCAAACCACTACACCGTGAAAAAATTGAAATACCATACGGTGGTAATCGACGAAGCGGGGCAGTCGCTCGAACCTGCCGCATGGATTCCCATCCTGAAGGCGAGGAAACTGATCATGGCAGGTGACCATCTTCAATTGCCACCAACGGTGAAGTCGAACGAAGCAATGAAAAAAGGCCTCGGCGTCAGTCTGCTTGAAAAAGCAGTGGCCCTGCATCCCGACGCAGTAGTGTTGTTGGATGAGCAGTACCGAATGAATGAAACCATCATGGGATTCTCATCGATGGAATTCTATGATAATCGTGTAAAAGCACATCCTTCGGTTGCAAATCACCTGCTCTTTGATGGCGACCAGCCGCTGGAATTTATTGATACCGCAGGTTGTGGATTTGAAGAAAAAACTGCGGAGACCAGTATCACCAATCCGGAAGAAGCGGCTTTTATGGTAAAGCATTTGAGTGAACTGGTGCGGAAGCTGAAGGAGCGGGACAAAAAGTTTTCGCCGTCGATCGGTGTGATATCACCCTATAAACAGCAAATTCTGCTGCTGCAGGAGTTGGTGCAGCACTCACCCGAATTGAAAGCCCTGGGCCGGCAGATCGCAGTGAACACCATCGATAGTTTTCAGGGACAGGAAAGAGATATTATTTATATCGGCATGACGAGAAGCAATTCGAACAGTGAAATCGGTTTTCTGGCCGATATACGCCGGATGAATGTTGCCATGACAAGAGCGAGAAAGAAACTGGTGGTGATTGGCGACAGTGCAACATTGTCCGTACTGCCTTTCTATCATGATTTCATCAGTTATGCGGAGAAGCACAATGCGTACAAGAGTGCCTGGGAATTTATGAATGATTAATCGTTTGGGAATTGCCAGACTGCTTTTTCGGGCAGTGAGAGATTCACCTCCTGACCGATGGTAAACTCAGGGGCGACCATCCTCGCAATGATATCGTGTTCATGCAGCCTGAGTGCGAAGTCGTAATGGGTGCCAAAATATTGAAGTCCAGTGATTATAGCGAGCGCACCACGGCCCGTATGCGGAGCGACTCTTAATTCTTCCGGGCGAAAAAAAACTTTATCCTCCGGAAAATGCAGCGCGTTTGTGCGAACGAGTTCTTTGACAATGGAGAGGTCGAGCAGATTATAGTTGCCGAATAATCCGGCCACATATTCATTCATGGGTTTCCGGTAAATATTTTGTGGACTATCCATCTGTACAATGCGGCCATTTTTCATGACCATGATCTGATCTGCCCATGAGAGGGTATCCGGATTTGAATGCGAAACCATTGCACAGGTTATCTGCAGCTTGTCGCCGATTTCTTCTATCACCGATTTCAGCACAGTCTTGTGAATGGTGTCCAGACTCGAAAAGGGTTCGTCGAGCAACAAAAGTTTTGGCGCACCGATGAGCAGTCGCGCAATTGCCACCCGCTGTTTCTCACCACCGGAGAGCTTGTCAGTTCTGCGTTTCATCAGATGCGTGATGCGACAGACTCCAAATATTCCGGATGCAAATTCCTCTGACAGCTTGTTTGCATATTCAAGTACCTGCTCCACACGCAGGAAATTTGGAAGATCATATTGTTGGGAGAGATAGGCAATCTGTGGGTGGCCGGGGATCAGTTTTTCATTCGGGCCTTTCACCCTTTCAGTTTCAAAATACACAGCACCTTCTTCAGGTTGCATCAGGCCAGCGATGATCTTCAGGAGGGACGACTTCCCGGCACCCGTTTCTCCGGTGATCGCGAGTTTGCAAAACTGATCCTGCTTAAAACTGATGGCAGATAAAATCGGAGCTCCACCATGCGAACCGGACAAATCCTTAACCTCTAAAAACTGCATAGGCAAAGTTAACTGCGCTAATATTCCCGCTCATTATAAGGTAAGATCTTTTTTTGTACCTACTTTTAACGGAATAAATCTGTTACATGGAAAAAACTCAGAAAATGTTCAGTCTCGAAGGAAAAGTGATTGTGATTACCGGCGCAACCGGCGTATTGGGTGAGGGTTTCGTAAAAGGTGTGACTGAAATGGGCGGAAAAGCAGTACTGATAGGGCGCAATAAAGAAATA
>JACMLD010000115.1 GCA_014379785.1 Chitinophagaceae bacterium | reverse complement strand
GTAGGAAGATAATCCTGGATCAGCTGACCCAGATCATATCCATAGGAAAAATTAATGCTCTTCTTATCGACCAGGTAAAGCACATTGTCCACTTCGTGCAAAATCCACTTGTGCGATTCTCGAGGAAACAGATACTCTCCCAACAGTGACGGCGTCTCAATAAAGCCCTTTTTGGCAACCCTGAACTGCTCGCTGAGGAATTTTACAGGATCCTCGACGTGCTCAAGCACTTGATTACAAATAACATAATCAAATTCCTTGTCTTTAAAAGGAAGATTCTCGCCATCCGCCTGGAGGAACTGCTGGTTTCTCAAAACCTTGATATCACCACTCCTGTGGTAGTTGGTATCGGTGAACTTGTCGACAACAACATTTGACCTTGGATGCGGATTGTGGCCGCCTCCAACTTCAAGAACCCGATCTCCTCTTTTGATATCTAATTGAAAGCGACTTTTTGGGTTGCGGATCTTCATCTGCTGGGGTAATTTTATTTTAAAATGAGGGCTAAAGATAATTATTGTCAGGTAATATTGCAAGGTGATTCTACAGGAAGCCATTCTTGCACAGCATTCAAAGCCGCAATGCGACCTGATTGTCGGATGGATCGGTGACAAACAGAATCGTTTTGATAAGCTCGTCAAACTCTTTACCGGTAGAGACTACACCATCAGTCAGAAAGCCGGCTGGCCATTTGGAGATCTGGTGCAAAAACATCCAGACCTCGTCAGGAATCACTTCCCCGCATTGGTCAAAAAGCTAAAAGAACCTGACCAGCACATCTCAGTAAAAAGGAACATACTTCGAGCTTTCCAATTTGTTGAAATTCCGGAAAAATTTCAGGGAATCATTATGGAAAACTGCTTCAGCTATGTAGAATCGCAATCGGAACCACCGGCGATAAAAGCTTTTTCACTGACCATCCTCGACAACCTTGCCGATAATTATCCCGAGATTATACCTGAACTGTTACTGCTGCTTGACCATCACACCGAAAACCAGACACCTGCCTTCAAAGCAAGAGCGAAAATGGTCATGAAAAAAAGAAAGCCAAAATCCTAATATAGCAACCTGGTTTTGATGGTTTCCTTGACCTGCTTGAGCAGCTGCAAAGCCTGATTGGACAAGCGTTTGTCGACATCCAGCACAACATAACCCACTTCGTCGTTGGTCTTGAGATACTGTGCCAGAATATTAATATCGTGTTTCGACAATTGCGTATTGATGGCCGACAACACACCCGGCACGTTGTTGTGAATATGGAGTATGCGGTGCGTACCCTCCTGCGGCGGAAGCGCCAGCGATGGAATGGTGTGCGAACCTGTAGAAATGCCCATTTCAAGGTATTGAAACAACTTATTGCTCACATCTTCGCCGATATTCTGCTGGGCCTCTTCGGTTGAACCCCCGATATGCGGGGTCAGAATCACATTGGGCAGGTCCTGCAGCGGCGTTTGAAACCGGTCTCCATTCTTCTCGGGCTCCCAGGGGAACACATCGATTGCGGCACCAGAAATTTGCTCTTCCAGAATGCTTTTTCTCAGCCCTTCCAGGTCAACTACCTCTCCGCGCGCATAATTGATGAGAATAGAACCTTTTTTGAAAAATTTCAGCGTGCTTTTGCTGATCATATTCTTTGTCAGAGCGGTATCCGGCACATGCAAAGTGACAATATCCGCTTGTGAAACCAGGTCTTTCAGACTTTTCTTCGAAACAGCATTGCCCAATGGCAGTTTGGTGACATTGTCGTAAAAAATCACTTTCATCCCCAATCCCTCCGCGAGTACACTGACCTGTGAACCAATATTGCCGTAGCCAATGATACCCAAGGTTTTACCCCGCAATTCATAGCTACCTTTCGCTTCCTTCATCCAGATGCCTTCATGAGCAGCTTTGTTCTTGTCAGGAATTCGCCTGATCAGCATAATGGAAAGTCCGATGACCAGTTCAGCCACCGACCGCGTATTGCTATAAGGTGCGTTAAAAACTGCCACTCCATTTTGCCTGGCACTCTTTAAATTGACCTGGTTTACCCCAATGCAAAAACAGCCAATCGCCTGTAGTTTTTTGGCCGCATCCAGCACCCCGTCAGTAATCTGTGTTTTGGAACGGATACCCAGCAGGTGAACGTCCTTCACCTCCTTAATCAACTGTTCTTCAGACAGTGCGCCCCCTAGTTTCCGCACGGAAGCATAGCCCGCCTCACGAAACTGGCGGATGGCCGTGTCACTGATATTCTCTAAAAACAAAATATTGATCTTTTCCTTCGGGTAGCTGGTAGCTGTTTTATCTGTGGGCATGCTGGAGAATACTATTAGAGTGCAAATATGTCTCATTAGCCTCAGACAATAAAATACAACTGTTAGCATTATATATCTGGCATAGCAATTTATATTCGTAGTTGATACCAATCAGTCTGAGATGTTCCCTGTAAAAACCACCTTTAAAATAGTCACTTTTGCATTTATTGGATTTCTGTCGTGCCAGGCACCGGCCGAAAAACAGATTGCGGCGGTAAAGGAAGATTCACTCGCTTTCTATCCCAAAACCCCCGAAAAGCTACCAAAAGCAGAATTCCGAAAATACTTCAACGCCTGCAAGGGATTTTTTGACTCAATGCTCTTCAAAGGAAATTTCAATGGCAGTGTCCTGGTCGCCAAAAACGGCTCCATTATATTTGAAAAATATGTTGGTTATTCAAACCCCGTAAAAGAAGAAGACAGCCTGAACGAACACAGCGCTTTTCACCTGGCATCGGTTTCAAAAACCTTCACGGCCATGGCAGTGCTCAAATTGTGGGAACAGGGCCGACTGACACTCGACGACAGCCTGGAAACATTTTTCCCTGGCTTCCCATATAAAGGCGTTACCGTAAAAATGCTTCTAAACCACCGCAGCGGGCTTCCGAATTATGTACACTATCTTGAAATGAATGGATGGGACAAAAAGAAAATGGTAACGAATGAAGACGTGCTGTCCTCCCTTTATACCATGCATCCTCCGCTGCAGTTTACCACCGGAAAACGATTCGCATATTGCAATACCAACTATGCCCTGCTTGCGCTCATCATAGAAAAAGTAACAGCAAAAAAATATGGTGACTACCTGAAGGAGACCTTTTTCACGCCACTCCAGATGAACGATACTTACGCTTACTCACCCGAAGATGCGGAGCGCGCCATGCCATCGTTTGAATGGAACAACCGCGAATATGGAGTGGAATTTCTCGACAACGTATATGGCGACAAAAATATTTACAGCACAGTAAGAGACATGCTGAAATGGGATCAGGCACTGTACCCGGGCCTTCTTTTCAAACAGCAAACCCTGGATTCCGCATTTGCAGGCTACAGCTTCGAAAAGCAAGGGAAACGCAATTACGGTCTCGGCTGGCGCATGACATTTATCGACAACGGAAAAAAAGTCCTCTACCACAATGGATGGTGGCATGGCAACAATACTGTTTTCATTCGTTTGCTCGACGAACAAACCACGGTGATCGTGCTGGGCAACCGCTTCAACCGCAGAATTTATTCCACCAGAAAAATCTGCGATGTTTTTGGCGATTATATGCAGACAACAAAGAATACAGAAGAAGCTGAGTAACTTCGGGAATGCTTATTCTGACATCTCAGCAGGTCCGCGAATGGGATCTTTTTACCATAAAAAACAAACCCATCAGTTCGATCAACCTGATGGAAACCGCTGCCACCGTATGCTGTGAGTGGCTATCGGCAAACAGGTTCGACAACCTTCCGATCCATATTTTTTGCGGCAAAGGAAATAATGGCGGTGATGGGCTGGCAATTGCCAGGATCATGGCCGGTCACGGTCTGACTCCCCTCCTTTCTATCCTGGAAACCGGAAAGCCCGGAACCGAAGATTTTCAAACCAATCTTGCTCGTCTGCACGAGACATCCATACAGCCACACTATATTCATTCAGAAGAAAATTTTCCAGTCGTCGCATCAGGAACTGTTATCATCGATGCCATCTACGGCACGGGACTAAACCGCCCAGCAGAGGGTTCTGCGGCGAAACTAATCAAACACATCAATGCGCAGAAATGCGCAGTGATTGCCATCGACCTGCCGTCCGGATTGAATCCCGACCACAGTTCGAAAAACAACACCGTCGTAACGGCAACGCATACCCTAAGTTTTCAATGTTTCAAACCAGCATTTCTTTTTCCGGAAAATGAAGATGCCATTGGTCAACTGCATATTCTAGACATCGGACTTGAACCCGCCTTTGCCGAAACACTGACAGATACAGATCTTTTTATCGTCAAAGACATCGCTTCGCAACTTTTGCGCAAGCGGAAATCGTTCAGTCACAAAGGTGATTACGGACACGCGGCCATCATAGCAGGAAGTAAAGGAATGATGGGTGCAGCTGTGCTTTCGGCAAAAGCATGCCTGAGATCAGGAGC
>JACMLD010000114.1 GCA_014379785.1 Chitinophagaceae bacterium | reverse complement strand
GAAAGCCATTTACGGACTCGTACTCGGGTTTGCCGGCATCTGTATTGTTTTTTTCGAACACCTGCACGATTTCCTCAATGCAGATTTCAGCTTTGGCATTGCCTTGTTGCTGGCCGCAACCTGGTCATGGGCTTTTGGTACCCTCTACACAAAAGAACATGCAAAAACCTTTAATCCATATTTCGGCATTGGCCTGCAGATGTTTATTTCCGGCATTTTTTTATATGGTATTGCGGGATTCTCGGGTTTCACCATTCCGCTGGCAGAAATTCCGTGGCAATCATGGACATCGATTGGTTACCTGGTGGTATTCGGTTCCATCATTTCATTCATCGCTTACCTCTATGCCTTGCAACATCTGCCAACCGAACAGACTTCTTTGTATGCTTACATCAATCCGATTGTGGCAGTACTTTTGGGTGCACTCATATTTGGAGAAAAACTGACGGTGTTTATTGCCGTAGGCAGTCTGGTAACGCTCGCTGGTATTTATCTTGTCAACAGCGCCATCCGAAAAATCAAAAGCATTTAGCATCCATGGCGGGAGAGAAGTATTTCATAAAAGAAAATTCAGTGCTGGCACGTCTGGCGGCTATTCGCCTGAAACAGGAAAAGATGGCGATGGTGCTAGGTAAAACGATTCACCTGCACAATACCAGCCGTGAAGAATTCCTTGCAAACAGTCGCTGGGTCAGCCATGAACTTGTCCATATCCGTCAATTCAGGGACCATGGATATTTTGGATTTTTGTTTAAGTATCTTATTGAAAGCATACGCAATGGATATTATAACAACAAGTTTGAAAAGGAAGCAAGGGACGGAGAGCTTTAAATGATCCATTCGACTTCACCGGATCTGAATGTTTCTGTTATTGCACCGCTGACCTCCAGTTCGCCAAGCGCGTTCACCCCTTTTATCACGGCATCGAACAGACGATTCTCTTTTCTGAATTTTACGGATTCATTTTTTTTGAAAAGTCTGGCGTTATACTCATTGAGTATTTGACCAGGGTGCATGGAACCTACTCTGTTTTCAATCGCACTGCATAAACTCCGGGTAAGCTCCAGGACGTCCCAATCTTTGCCGGTGATCTGCTTGAGAGAAACAGCATTTTTTATATCCGGAGAAAAAGAGGTCTGATTGATATTAAGGCCAATTCCGACAACCGACCAGGTCCATCCCTGTTCTCCTGAATAGATGTTCTCAATCAGGATTCCCCCTGCCTTTCTGTCACGCCAGTAGATATCATTGGGCCATTTTATGGTGGTCTCATCGCCGGAGATTTCTTTGAAAAAGTCATGGCAGGCAATTGCGACGGAGGCGTTAAAGATGAAAGGCTGGGGAGAACCGAGTTTTTCGGGCTCTAATGCAATGCTCAGCAGGATATTCGCTCCTTTTTCCGCAAGCCAGCGCTTTTCACGCTGGCCTTTACCTGCGGTCTGCTCCATGGCAAACCAGGCTTGTCCATGCGTTGCCAAACCCGCACGTATCCGGGCCATGGCATAGTTGTTGGTGCTGTCAGTTTGGGTTAAAATGGTGAGCTGTTGTTGTATGGAAAACATAGCCGGGTAAGTGACAAAAGATTAGTATTTTTGGGCAAATTAGCTAAAAGACAACTTCACATCTAACCACAACATACATTATTCACGTAAACGTTTTTTTATTTGGAACAATTGAGCATGTTAGCTACCCGTAAGCGTAACAGTGTAGCGAGGTTGACGAGGAACTCGAAAATTTTTAAAACCATCATCCACGCCATTCAGCAAAAAAAAGGGGAAAATATTATTTCACTCGACCTGCGTAAAATACCTGAGGCCGTGACAGATTATTTCATCATCTGTGAGGCAACGAGTACCACGCAGGTGAAAGCCATTGGTGATGCTGTTCAGGATGAGGTCTGGAGTGCATGCGGCGAACATCCTTTTCGTCATGAAGGCCAAAGCGGCGCAAACTGGGTGCTCATCGATTACGTAAACGTTGTCATTCACGTCATGCAACCCGATACACGCAAATTCTATAAGCTGGAAGACATGTGGAGCGATGCTCAACTCACAGAGCACAAGGGTTGATAGCATAAAGAGTTTGGTAAACTTTCCCTTCTTTCGAACAAACAAGCTATAAAAGCATTTATTTAGTACGTAGATTTAAAATCATTATGGCAAAGGAAGATCTGAAACAGAACGATAGAAAGGCACGCCCGGGTGAAGAAACGCCCCGGAAAGGTCCGAAATTTAGTATTTACTGGGTATGGGCAGCGATAATAGTTATGCTTCTCGGGTTCAATTTTTTTGGCGGTAAGTTTGCCCCAAGCGCTGAACCAACAGATTTGGTTGAACTGCAGGAAACAATGCTGACTGCTGGCGATGTGGAGAAGATGATGGTAATAGGTAACAAGAATCTTGTCAGAGTTTACATAAAAAAAGACAGACTTGACAAGCCTCAGTATGCGAAGTTGAATAACAAGTCCCGTCCGGCGTCGAAAGATGGTCCTCATTTCCAGTTTAGTATCAACAAAGTAGAGTCTTTCGAACAGGACATGCGGGAATTCTATAAGGCCAATCCCACTGTAAAAAGAGTTCCGGCAATTGCCGATACCGAAGGCGACTGGCTTGTACCCCTGCTCAATATAGCACTGCCAATCTTGATTATTGTTCTCATATGGATACTGCTCATGCGCAAGATGGGCAGCGGAGCCGGCGGTGGCGGCGGTCCGGGTGGTATATTCAACATTGGAAAGTCGAGAGCAACCTTATTTGATAAAGGAACGCGCGTAAACATCACATTCAACGATGTAGCCGGTCTTGATGAAGCGAAGGTTGAGGTAATGGAAATCGTGGATTTTCTGAAAAATCCAAAAAAGTATACATCCCTCGGTGGAAAAATACCAAAAGGTGCTCTCCTGATTGGCCCTCCGGGAACGGGAAAGACCCTGCTCGCCAAAGCAATGGCGGGAGAGGCTCAGGTGCCGTTTTTCTCGATGTCGGGTTCTGATTTCGTCGAGCTTTTCGTAGGTGTCGGTGCAAGCCGTGTCCGTGACCTCTTCAAACAGGCAAGGGAAAAATCTCCCTGTATCATATTCATTGATGAAATAGACGCAATCGGCCGTGCAAGGGGTAAAAATGCCATCATGAGCAACGACGAGCGCGAAAGCACGCTCAACCAGCTTTTGGTGGAAATGGATGGATTCAGCGGCGAAAGCGGCATCATCGTGCTCGCAGCAACCAACCGTCCCGATGTACTGGATACTGCCCTGCTGAGACCAGGAAGGTTCGACAGGCAGATATCAATCGATCGTCCCGACCTCAAAGGACGCGAGCACATTTTTAAAGTGCATCTGAAACCGATAAAAATTTCACAGACACTCGATATATTCAAACTCGCTGAACAGACACCGGGATTCGCAGGTGCAGATATCGCGAATATCTGTAACGAAGCGGCGCTGATCGCGGCAAGAAAAGGAAAGGAAGCCGTTGATATGGCCGATTTTCAGGATGCGATTGACAGGGTGATCGGAGGTTTGGAAAAAAAGAACAAAATCATTTCTCCAGAAGAGAAAAAAATCATTGCCTATCATGAAGCCGGCCACGCCATCTGCGGCTGGTATCTTGAGCATGCTTATCCGTTGCTTAAAGTGACCATTGTTCCAAGAGGTACCGCGGCACTCGGATACGCACAATACACGCCAAAGGAGCAATATCTGTACAATACCGATCAGCTCATTGATCAGATTTGTATGAGCCTCGGCGGTCGCGCAAGTGAAGATATTTTCTTCGGAAAAATATCTACCGGTGCGCAAAATGATCTGCAGCAAATCACCCGTACAGCATACGCGATGGTAACCATCTACGGGATGAACGAAAAGATCGGAAACATCAGCTTCTACGATCCCCAGGCAGACAACCAGTTTACCAAGCCATACTCAGAAGAGACATCTAAACTCATCGACGAAGAAGTAAGGAAATTGATCGAGACATCCTACGAGCGCACCAAGAAATTGCTGGAAAGCAAAAGGTCAGATGTTGAAAAACTCGCCGAGGCGCTGCTTGAAAAAGAAGTCCTGTTTCAGAGCGATGTAGAAACACTTATCGGCAAACGTCCTTTTGAAGAGAAAAAAATACTCGACGTTGACCACCTGGAAAAACACAATCCAGATGGTACACTCAGCGAAGGTGTTCCGCCTTACGACAGCGGTGTAACCAACAAGGCTCATAATTAAAAACTTCTCATGGGTGTATCATCCGCGAAAGAAAATATTTTGAAAAAAGTGAGGAAGGCGTTGACAACATCAACGCCTCTTCCTTTTCCATTAAGTGAGGGAAACAGTTCACCCTACCAACTGCCGGCCGAAGAAGCAGAATTGCAGTTTGCAGAAGAGTTTATCAGGCTACAAGGCAAATTTGTCTATTGTTTTGATCAGTCCGAACTGCTGGTTCAGTTATCCACGATCATTAACGGCAACGGGTGGACGAAAATCTTCTGTGCCGAACCAGCACTGAAGGAAGTGCTGAAATCAGCAGGAGCGGGTCAACACATCACCAGCGACCTCGCAGGATGCGAAGTGTCCATTACATCCTGCGAAGCGCTTGTCGCCCGCACCGGCACCATCGTGCTCACCTCTGCCAGTGAAAACGGACGTACGGCCAGTGTCTACGCGCCTGTGCATGTCTGTATTGCCTATCGCAGCCAGCTTGTTTATGACGTCAGAGATGCGCTGCTGATGATAAAGGAGAAGTATGCAGGCAAGCTTCCTTCGCTGATCAGCTTTGCAAGCGGACCAAGCCGCACTGCGGATATTGAAAAAACGCTGGTAGTAGGCGTTCACGGTCCCAAAGAGGTTTATGTACTGCTGGTGGAATCCTCCCCTGCCTAAGGCTTATCTTTACAACAAGAAAAAATCTGGCCGCAGGAATGACAGCAAACAATACTAAAACTTATTTCCTTTCCGATTTCCATCTTGGCGCCCCTGATCACGCAACCAGCCTCGAAAGGGAAAAAAAAATTGTCAGGTTTCTGGACGAAATAAAAAAAGACGCGGCTCATATTTTTATCGTCGGCGACTTGTTCGATTTCTGGTACGAATACAGAACCGTTGTTCCAAAAGGATATGTCAGAATTCTTGGTAAGCTGGCGGAAATCACAGACAGCGGCATACCCATCAGTTTTTTTGTTGGCAACCACGACATGTGGATGAAGGGGTACTTTCAGAAAGAACTCAATATTCCGGTGTACTTCGAACCAAAAGAATATGTATTTGGCGGAAAGAAATTTCTGATCGGGCATGGCGATGGACTTGGACCAGGTGACCACGGCTATAAATTCATGAAGAAGATATTTCGCAATCCGATCTGTCAATGGCTGTTTGGAATCCTGCCTCCTGCGGCAGGAGTCGGACTCGCGAATTTTCTCAGCAGGCGAAGCAGGGCGGTGACAGGAGAAACAGATGAAAAATTTCTCGGGGAAGACAAAGAATGGCTGATCAGCTACTGCAGAGACGAACTCAAACAAAAACACTACGACTATTTTATATTCGGGCACAGGCATCTGCCAATTGATTTTTCACTGAATTCCGAAAGCAGGTATATCAACCTGGGCGATTGGATCCGTTATGATAGTTATGCAGTCTTCGACGGTGCGACCATCGAACTGAAATTTTATAAAGAATGAAAAAAAGACTGCTGATACCATTTTTATTAACTATGTGCCTGGCCACGCGGGCACAGCAGGACACCACACTGTCACTCATTTTTACTGTTAAAGGTGACATTGCGGATTTCACAGTCGACAACCTCGGAAACATTTTTCTGCTGGATGCGGACAATCAGCTCAAAAAGATCAATAGCCTCGGTGATTCGGTGGCTGTGTTTAACAATGTTATCAGGTATGGCAAGCTGACTCATATTGATGCCACCAACCCATTAAAACTTCTGCTGTACTATAAAGATTTCAATACGGTTGTAACGCTCGACAGGCTGCTCAACCTGCGTGGAACGATCGACCTGAGACGACTTCAGATATTTCAGGTCAAAGCCGTCTGCCAGTCGTTCGACAACGGTGTTTGGGTATACGATGAAATGGAAGCCAGGTTGAAAAGGATCGCAGATGACGGCACCATCACCGAGCAAACGGGTGACCTCAGGCAGCAGCTCGAAGAAGCGCCTTCACCAACCACATTGATTGATCAGGAGATGCTGGTGTACATGTATGACAGTACCCGGGGATTCCTGGTCTTCGACTATTTCGGGAATCTAAAAAACAAACTGGCTTTTACCCACTGGTCTGATGTGCAGGTCATCGGCAAATACATCGTGGGAAGAAAAGGACCGGTACTATACCGATATCAGTTAAACAGCATGAAACTCGAAGAAAGAACACTGAAAAATATTCTTACCGGCGCTACAAGAATTCGTGTTGCCATTGACAGACTGTACTGCCTCAGAGCAGGAAGACTGTATGTTTATAAGCTCTAATCGATATTTTTGCAACTGATCTTGAACTATGAATTCATTTCTGCAGAAAGTTATACTTGACAATACCATTCTCAGTTACATCATATGTATCGGAAGTATTTTGCTTGCGTTGCTGTTGAAAAGACTGTTGTCGAAATACCTGGCGGGACTCGTTTACAAAGCAATAAAAAAGACCACCTGGAAAGAACAGAAAAAGATGTTTGTCGACCTGCTAACCGGACCTATGCAGGTTTTCGTAATGATTTTAGTTGTTTTCATTTCCTTCGACAAACTCAATTTCCCCTCAGCACTTGAGTTTGAAATTCACAAAGTCACTTCGAAACAGATCATTGAAGGCATTGCGACAGCGATTTTGATCATCTCGTTTATCTGGCTGGTGTTGCGACTCATAGATTTCATCGCCGCCATTTTTGAAATGAAAGCGGATCTCACGACTGATGTATCAGATAATCAGCTCGTGGTTTTCTTCAAAGACTTTTTTAAAGTGATAATCACGCTTCTGGGAATTTTGCTGATCATCAGGTTTTCATTTAATAAAAATATCGGCCCGCTTCTAACAGGGTTTGGTCTGATTGGTGCCGCCCTCGCCCTGGCCGCCAGAGAAAGCCTGGAAAATCTGATCGCCTCATTCATCATCTTTTTCGATAAGCCATTCAGGGTGGGCGACCTGGTCAAAGTGCAGCATGTAACGGGAACGGTAGAAAAAATCGGACTCAGAAGCACGCATATCCGGACGGAGGAAAAGTCATTCGTCACGGTGCCGAACAAGCAGATGGTGGACAGCATTCTGGATAATCTGACGCTCAGGACCCAGAGAAAAGCCTTGCTGAGGCTCGAACTAGGTCTCGGTACACCCGGGCAGACAGTACAGGAAGTCGTGGACAATATCCGGAAACTGATGATTCACCCGAACATTGAAAATAGCTCCGTCTTCCTGCTCGATATAACCACCAATGCATTTATCGTGCAGGCCGAACTTTTCTCAGCCCCGATTCCGATGGCTGACTTCAATACTATGCGGCAGCAGATCTATCTGGAGATAATAAAAATGCTCGATGCCAAAAATGTCGAGCTCGCAGGAATGAACACGGAAATCAAGATTTTAAAAGACTAGCTATTTGACCGCGTTGATGATCTCGCTGATTTCTTTGTCAGGCTGACCATATTTGCCATACTCCACTATTCTTCCGACTTCCTTCCCGTCTTTCATAACGATGAGGGTTGGCACGTTCACGATATTCAAAGCCTCAGTAAGATGGCTGATGGTTTTCTTATTGCGGTCAACTCCGATCAGTGTTACCTGATTCTGCG
>JACMLD010000113.1 GCA_014379785.1 Chitinophagaceae bacterium | reverse complement strand
TCTGCATCGTGAGGTTATTTGTATAACGAATATACGCCCGCTTTATAAATTAAAGAACTATTTTTTTGTCACCCCGAGCGCAGCCGAGGGGTCCCCAACCGGTACTCAAACCTCGACTTATAGCAGGGGATTCCTCCGCTCCATCTCGCTGCGCTCGACGCCGGTCGGAATGACGTGCCGGCCACCCCAACCGCAACTAAATGATCGTCGACTTTCTCAACTCGATATTTTCCTGCTTTACACTACCGGGAATTTTTCCCTGTACGTAATCACTGATAAGATCACCAATTGTTGAGGTGAAATAAAAATTCAATGGATCAATGTCTTTTGTAACAAAACCATTTGTCAGCGTCCACTCTACTGCTTCTCTTACCAGCGCAGCTTCTTTTGGCAATCCGAAATGCTCCAGCAACATAGCCGATGAGAGGATGGAACCAAGTGGATTTGCGATGTCCTTTCCTGCAGCCTGCGGATATGAGCCATGTATCGGCTCGAACAGCGCTGTTGAATTCCCAACGGATGCAGAAGGCAACAGGCCGAGTGAACCGGTAATAACACTGGCCTCATCGCTGATGATGTCTCCAAACATATTTTCCGTCAGTATCACATCAAACTGCTGCGGATTCAGAATGATCTGCATGGCTGCATTGTCTACAAAAAGAAAATCAACTTTCACATCAGGATAAGAAGGAGCCATTTCCTGTACCACAGCTCGCCATAGTCTTGACGTCTCCAACACATTTGCCTTGTCTACCAGGGTCAGTTTTTTCCTGCGTTTCTGAGCATACTGAAAAGCCTGGTGTGAAACTCTTTCTATTTCATGTTTATGATAAGTGCATTCGTCGGTCGCTGTCTGTTTATCCTCACTCAATTCCTTTTTTCCAAAATAGATTCCGCCGGTGAGTTCGCGGAATACAATAAAATCAACTCCTTCAAGCTGCTTGCTTTTGAGCGGAGACAGATGTTGGAGTGCAGGATAGGTACTGATCGGGCGAATATTTGCGAAAAGCTGTAAAGCTTTGCGAAGCGCGAGTAAGCCCTGCTCCGGTCTCACTTTTGCCGATGGATCGTTGTCGTATTTCGGATGTCCTATCGCGCCAAAAAGAATGGCATCGCTGTCCAGGCAAACCTTGATGGTCTCCTCTGGCAGCGGATTGCCGGTCGCATCAATTGCAACGGCACCCATCAGGCAATCGGTATAGATGAACTGGTGACCAAATGTCTCGGCAACCGAATTCAATACTTTTATCGCTTGCTGGGTGACCTCGGGACCAATCCCATCACCATTTATAACTGCTATCTTTTTTTGCATGAAAAATGTATAATTTTTTATCAGCGTTTTTCAAATTCTACAATCTCTTCTTTTATGCTGAGCAGATAATCGATATCATCATAACCATTCAGAAGACAGGTCTTCTTATATGGATTGATATCAAAATGCTCCTTCTCTCCTGTGGTGTCGATGATCAGTTCCTGCGCATCCAGATGTACTGTGAGCGTAGCTGTATTGTCCAGCGCAAATATTTTTTCAAGAAAATCGTCGGATACAGTGATTGGCACAACCCCGTTGTTCAATGCATTATTGCTGAAGATATCGGCAAAAAAACTAGACACCACTACTCTGAATCCATAATCGAGAATAGACCATGCCGCATGCTCTCTCGAGGACCCGCATCCAAAGTTCTTTCCAGCTACCAGGATTTCTCCGCTGTACTCCGGTTTATTTAAAACAAAATCAGCCTTCGGTTTTGTTTCGTCGTTGTTCTCATAACGCCAGTCGCGAAAAAGGTTTTTGCCAAAGCCCTGCTTGGTGGTCGCCTTTAAAAATCGCGCAGGTATAATCTGGTCTGTGTCCACATTCTCAATCGGAAGTGGTACAAATCTGCTGGTAAGTATGGTAAATGCCTGCATAGTTTAACTTAAAAATTCTCTTACATCGGTTACAACACCCGTCAGCGCCGCAGCCGCCGCGGTGAGCGGACTGGCCAGCAAGGTTCTCGCACCTGCGCCCTGTCTTCCTTCAAAATTTCGGTTGCTGGTAGAAATGCAATATTCTCCTGCCGGTATTTTGTCTTCATTCATCCCCAGACATGCGCTGCACCCTGCCTGTCTGATTTCGAATCCTGCTGCTGCAAATATTTTATCCAGTCCTTCTTCTTTCACCTGTCTGGCCACCTGCTGTGAACCCGGCACAATCATGACATGCACAAGCGGGCTTTTCGTTTTGCCTTTGATCAGTGCTGCCACTTCTCTCAGATCTTCGATCCGGGAGTTGGTGCAGCTGCCAATAAAAACGTGTTGTACGGGCATACCCAGCAGTGGCTTACCTGCTTCGAGTCCCATGTATTCAAGTGCCTTGATGATATTTTTTCTTTCTCCTTCGTCGGGAATGCTTTCAGTCACCGGAGTGCTGCCTTTTATCGGAATGCCGAGACCCGGATTTGTTCCGTAGGTGATCATCGGTTCAATTCCGCTTGCATTGATATCTATTTCTACATCAAATACAGCATCTGCATCCGTGTAAAGCTCTTGCCATTCAGCGAGTTTCTTGTCCCACTGACCGTTGCCCGGGGCAAATTGTCTGCCTTTTATGTATTCGAATGTTTTCTCGTCCGGCGCTATCATTCCTCCCCTTGCCCCCATCTCGATACTCATATTGCAGATGGTCATGCGCGCTTCCATAGAAAGCTCTCTCATTGCGGAACCGGCATACTCAACAAAATACCCGGTGGCCCCGCTCGCCGAAATCTTTGAGATGATATAAAGAATGATGTCTTTTGAAACAACTCCTTTGTTCAGCTTGCCTTCAATATTGAAACGCATTAGTTTCGGCCGACTTTGCAGCAGACACTGAGAAGCAAAAACCATTTCAACTTCGCTGGTCCCGATGCCAAAGGCGATGGATCCAAATGCGCCGTGTGTGGAAGTGTGACTGTCGCCGCAAACGATGGTCATACCCGGTTGTGTAATGCCTAGCTCCGGCCCTATCACATGTACAATACCCTGAAAAGGATGGCCGAGACCATAGAGTTCAATGTCATGCCTGGCGCAATTTTCAATCAGCTGGTTTACCTGCAGACGGGAGAGCTCATCTTTTATGGGAAGGTGCTGGTTGATGGTTGGCACATTGTGATCCGCTGTAGCCACCACCTGCTGAGGTCTGAAAACTTTCAATCCCCTTTTCTCGATACCCTGAAATGCTTGAGGGCTCGTCACTTCGTGAATGAAGTGTTTGTCGATATATAAAACCGATGGACCATTCTCGATGGTTTTTACGATATGTTTATCCCAGATTTTATCAAATAATGTTTTTGCCATTCTTTTTGTTTTTTTCAATCAGGCCTAAAAGGAATAAAAGCGCGGTGAAGAATCACCACGCACATTCAAAACTATACGTCATGAGAAAAAACGCTAAGCAATTGCCGTTGCGGGCTTGTAATCCAATGCTAATTGCTGCAGGTCTTCTTCCTCTACTTCTTTCTTCGTATCAGCAAGCTGCAAAAAGCGATCGTACAATACATCGATGTCGTTTCTATCATACTGGAAACCCAGTTTATGAAACCTGTGCGCGAGTGCACTTCGACCACTCCTCGCCGTTAGTACGATACGGCTTCCTTCTGCTCCGACTTCTTCAGGATTTATAATTTCATAGGTCTGCGCATCTTTCAAAAACCCGTCCTGGTGAATTCCTGAAGAGTGAGAAAATGCGTTAGACCCAACGATTGCTTTATTTGGCTGAACCGGCATGCGCATGGTTTCGCTCACCAGGCGGCTCATCGGATTCAGTTTTTTTGGATTGATGGAAGTGGTAAAACCCAGGTCAGCGTGCTGACGGAGAATCATAACCACCTCTTCGAGCGAAGTATTACCTGCTCTTTCGCCAAGACCATTGATGGTACATTCTATCTGTCTTGCCCCACTGATGACGCCGGCGATGGAATTGGCGGTCGCAAGTCCGAGATCATTGTGACAGTGACAGGAGATTACCGCCTTGTCAATATTGGGTACATTATTGACAAGGAAGGCAATTTTATCTCCGTATTGATATGGTAAGCAATAACCGGTCGTGTCCGGTATGTTGACGGTAGTGGCTCCTGCCTTTATAACAGCCTCTATGACTCTTGCGAGATATTCATTTTCAGTTCTTCCGGCATCTTCGGCATAAAATTCCACGTCATCGGTGAAATTTCTTGCCCATTTTACACTTTGCACCGCTCGCTCGAGAATATCTTCACGCGTGCTGTTGAATTTGGATTTTATGTGAAAATCAGATGTGCCTATTCCGGTATGGATTCTGGGAAATTTTGCTGGTTTAAGCGCTGCTGCGGCCGACTCAATGTCTTTCTGCACTGCCCGGCTGAGCGCACAGACGGTCGCATTTTTTATGATTTTTGAAATCTGGGTCACCGACTCAAAATCACCAGGGCTCGAAATAGGAAATCCTGCTTCAATGATATCCACTCCCAGAGACTCCAGTTCAAGCGCCAACTCGATTTTTTCCTTCG
>JACMLD010000112.1 GCA_014379785.1 Chitinophagaceae bacterium | reverse complement strand
AGTCTGCGCAATCAGACCGGATCCTTGCTGCCCGAAATAATGGAAGCAAATTTTGCCTATAACCTCACCATTGAAGCATACGCCCGACTTACCAACAAGAGCGTGTCTTCCTTCAAAAGAGACTTTCAGTCCATCTACAAAACCACTCCTGGCCGATGGCTGATCGAAAAGAAACTCACTCTTGCACGCCAGTTTCTGCTGGAGACCGACAAATCCATCGTGGATGTCGCTTTTGAAAGCGGTTTCGAAAACACCGCCCATTTCTGCCGGATGTTTAAGCAGCGGACTTCGCTGACCCCCATGCAATACCGCAAACAGATACGGGTACAACAAGTAGCGGCAATCTGACCTTTTATGCAAAAAATCTGACCTGTACAGCAAACGCCGGAGCGTTTGAGACAGGCAACTTTGTGACGTACAACCATCATTTCTAACTAATAACTTAATCTTATGTCACAAGGTTTTTTAAAACTGAAAAGGCAATCTTTTGCCTGGCTTATTTTCTCGTCCATTCTTATCAGTCTGATTGCGGTATCCTGCAGAAAACCCGGCAAGCCCAGAAAAGACGATGTTTCATACCATTCTTCCAAGGTGGTGGATAGCTGGATCACCCTGCAGTTGAGGCTGATCCGGAATGCCACAGGCATACCAAACCAGGCCTTCGCAAGACATTTTGTGTATTCGGGTATTGCTGCGTTCGAATCAGTTGCACCGGGTTTGGATGCGGTCAGTAGGTCGATCAATTGGAACGGTCTGACAGGTCTGCCGCAGCATCAGCCGCATACAAAGTATTACTGGCCAGCGAATGTCAATGCAGCACTGGCGGGGATCAACCGCTCTCTTTTTGTAAATGCAAGTGAGGTCGACAAATCCGCTATAGATTCGCTTGAAAATGCGTGGAATATAAAATTTGAGAATGAAACAAATGCCGGAGTATTGACCAAATCCATTGCTTTTGGAAAATCTGTGGCTACTGCTGTATTCAACTGGTCGGAAACCGATGGATACAAAGGTGCCAATGCACCTTATACGCCACCCGTGGGTGACGGCTTATGGGTAAGCACTCCGCCTGCATTCGCCCTTGCCGGTACTCCATTTTTCGGAAAAAACAGGCCCGTCGTAGAAGGTAGTACCAGTAATGTGCAGCCACCCGCGCCGCCGGCTTATTCCACAGACCCCAAATCAGAATTTTACAAGATGGTCAGCCAGGTATATGAAATATCGCTCACACTGACCGATGATCAAAAAGCAATGGCAATGCATTGGAGAGATATACCCGGCGTTTCTTCACCCGGTCACTGGTTAAGCATATTGCAACAGGTGATGCGCAACCAGGGCACTGCTTTAGACAAGGCAGTGTTTGCCTATGCGGTCACTGGTGCCTCCATCAACGACGGATTGATCAGCTGCTGGGAGTCAAAATTCAAATTCAACCTTATCAGACCCATCACCTATATAAGAACCATTATGGGCCAACCGGCATGGAATTCATTTCTTACCACGCCGAACCACCCCGAGTATTCTTCTGCGCATGCTGTGCTCTCCGCAGCGGCCGCTGATGCGCTGCAAAGGATTTTCGGAAACTCCGGTTCATTCACAGATCATACATACGACTATCTTGGATTTGGAGCAAGAAATTATCCAACCTTTAAGGCCATCGGTGTTGAAGCCGGGCAATCCAGGTTATACGCGGGCATTCATTATCAGAAGTCGATCGATGAAGGTCTGATACAAGGAAGAAAGGTCGTGGCGAATATTTTCAGATAACGCAAAAATGGGAAGCTGTCTATGGTTTAGCGGGTTTTTGTCGCCCATAGACAGCTTTTTCCTTAAATCAGCCACGAATGACCTACCTTTCGGCCAATTCATTATGAAAATTTTAGTAGTCGACGACGATCAGAAATTAAAAGGTCTTTTTGAGCAACGGTTCCGGAGAGAAATAAGAAGCAGCGAAATGGATTTCGTATTCGCTGTTTCGGGAGAAGAAGCGCTCACTTATCTTGGTGACCATGAAAAGGAAAATATCATTGTTCTCTCTGACATGAATATGTCGGGAATGAGTGGTGTTGAACTTGTAAAAACCATCAAGAGTAAGTACCAGCCCAGGCCACCCGTTGTGATGCTCATGACTGCATACGCAGATTCCCGCAGTTCCGAGACCGCAAAAACATCTGGAGCTGATGAATTTCTCACCAAGCCTGTGGATTTTACGCTGCTGAAAGAGAAGCTTAAAAAGAGCAGGTAGATTATTTCTTCAGTGCCTCGTAAAGTTCAACTTCGATGATGCTGAGCGTTCCCTTCGCTTTGGAATCATCTCTTCCCACACCGTCATCCAGTTTTTTACCGGATACCTCCACCATTTGTGTTCCTTCAGCATTCTGCGAAAGTGTCGCCAGCTGAATTCTTACCTTTTTTCCTTTTTGGGGACT
>JACMLD010000111.1 GCA_014379785.1 Chitinophagaceae bacterium | reverse complement strand
ATCATTGTTTTTGCAGAGCGCGAGCGATGCGTTCCAGTCTGACTGTTCCTGCGGATGAAAGCTATAGTGCGCAACGGTTTTTAATTCGTCGCAATGGTCGTATACAAGACTGTAATAGTAGTTGCTTTTGCTGTAATTCTTTTGTTTGTAGTGCGCCCCGGCCACATATCCGAGGGTGCGGTAATAGACGGTATTTTTTGCAAACTTACTTTCATTCGTTTCAAACAACTGCTCTGCTGCGGAGAGGCTGCCATTGAAAAAATGTGAGCGGACAAGCTGAAAAAGGTATCGCTGCCTGATAAAATTGTCTTTTGAATTGTCAAATGCTGCCTGCAATTCTTTTTGCAAAGCAGGAATATTGACTTGCGTATTGTTTTGTTTTTTTGAATCGTAGTCCCATTCGTATTCCAGGTTGTTTGTCGCAAAGCTTTCCGATTTTTTTGCCAGGGATAAATATTTGAGAAATGCTGCGATTTTGGGATTCTCTTTTTTCTGAAGAATTTGTATTGGCTGGAGAAGGGGTGGGAGTGATTTTTGTTTTCCGGTATAAAACAACAAAGCGCTGTCGACCGCTGGTGATTCTGTTTCCAGGAGCAACTTTGACAGTTCCTCTTTGCTGACATCTTTTCCAAGAAAGGATCTCCATTCAAGGAGATTGTCGTCGTTGAATCTTTTGTCGTGTGCGTTGTCGTGTCCGATTCCGTAATAATATTCTTCCGAATAGAAAAAGGGACTGTAAGCGCTTTCCACAAAAGCTTCAGGTGTAAAGTTTGAATATCCGTAGCCTGATCCCCAGCCGTCTGCGCAGGCGATGGCGATGCCGGTGCCAATTATCGAAGCGCTAGCGAATATGGTCAGAAATTTTCTGGAAAATATTTTCATCATATTGAATAAGGTTGATGCTATCGAGTTCGTAAAAAATGACATTTCTGATTTTCCCGTTGGAATTTCTGTTTATCTGATCTGCCATTTCCAAAAGATCGGATTTTTCTATTTTCTCGACCTTTATTTTGTCGTTTTCTGCGAAATAGGTCCCGTTTTTAAAACAGGCATTTTTTGCTATCCACCAGTTTTTCTTCGACGGTCTGAAATTAGAATCATTTTCAAACTGCTGGAAATCCATTTTTCTGATAAGCGAAATGACTTTTTCGTTTCGGATCTGGAGACCCCAGGAAAAAACGGGGAGTGCGATGTCGAGGGGCAGCGGATATGAAGATATGTATCGGTTGTACTTTTCGGCAATGCCTGGTTCATAAATGGAGCGGCTGGGACCGGCATTTATCTGACCCATATTGTAATACATCAGTGTACCTGCATCGGCGGGCGGTATGCCTGTGCGGTCGGGATATTTAACCTGGTGCAGGCGGATGGTGGCCGAAATGGTTTTACCTGAAATGGTTTTTATCTTTTTCAGGAAATGGAAGTAAGCATTACGGGTCTGTACGGTCCAGTCGCAGTCAAACTGTAGTTCGTTTATCTGCAAGCTTTGTGACTGACTGATCTGGTTGATGAGATGGAGACATAGGGTGGCGAGCTTTGCGGCTTCGGCGGTGTCGCGGTTTTCAAACGATTTGTTAGCGATATACACGACTGGTATGATATTGAACCGCTTCATAAGAGAGTCGGTTCTGATAACCGCAACCGGTGTGGGCGTGGATTTTCCTGTTGGTATATCTATGTCGAAATACCTTGTGTAGATGGTGGTGACCCCGTTTACTGAGACGGCTTTGAGTTCTGTCTGGTTGAGAGCAAACGTGGTTTTCCAATAATAGAAAGTGGGCGGACGATCGCGTTGAGGTCCGCAGGCGCTGAGCAGGATGAGTGCGGCGCAGATCAGCTTCTTTCCTGTGCGCGCAGCCATCTTTCGGGAATTTCGTTGCTGCTTGCCATCAGGTAATCTTTGTATGAGCAGGCGATGAATTTCTTATCGGGCAGTTGCATCCACCATCTGCCGGTTTTTTTGCTTTGCAGAAAAGTTGTTTCTACCTCTGCAAATGCGAGGTGAAATTCATTGAACGATTCTTTGTCTTCCAGTTTTGCTTCTCTTTTGCCGCGTGTACGTCCATCCATCAGGTACCAGAGCATGTGGCTGATTTGTTTGGCGGTGAGATCGTCTTTGTCGAGCGTCGGCTCGAATCCAAAGATCCCGATGGAGTTGGTAGTCGGACTGAGGCCGGCATATCGGAGCAGCAGGCAGCTTTCTTCGCCGTTGAGTCCGTTTGGTGAAATGCTCACTGCGGGGGCAAAGGCATTTGCGATGGCGGAAATATCGAAGCTGAGCATATTACAGTTGCGGATGACGGGTTCCATCTCTTCAATGCTTTCCTTTACGTTTCCTACGCGGAAGCAATCGAAGCGTAGTTTGTCCATGGTCTCCAGCATATGCGGGTGAACAAAATAGCTTTGAAAGGCGATGTGGTTGTAGTGTCTTATAAAGTTTGGTTCAGCGGTCAGCATTTCCATGAGGAAGTTGTCGCTTCTCGATGTGGAATTGATATTGAGATCGATAAGGGCGTCTACACAGCTGACTTCTATGATTTCTTTTGCCGATGCGTATGCGTCGTACATGGCAAGGGTAAGATCGTGTGAGCCGCCGAGCAGCACGACTGTTTTTTTGAGTCCGTTCAGCTCTTTTAAAACCGTTTTTACTGCGGCATAAGAGTCCTGCAGGCCGGAGCCTATTTTTACGTTGCCGATGTCTGCAAGCTGGAGTTCACCATGCCATTGGTATAGCTGGTAAAACTGGCGTCTGACCGCGTCGGCAGCATTGAAATGTGGGTCGTTTACTTTCCCTGACCCGCGTCTTTCTCCGCATCCCACAAAAACGATGTCTGTATTGCTGAGGTCTGGAAATTCCGTATCAAAGATGGCGATGGTTTTTCCGATCTGGCCGTCGTGATATAACTGATCCTGCGAGATATCTGCTTTGTTCAATGGTTCCAGAAAATCGGACAGGTCAAAATAGTCACTCATGAATTTGTGTTGATTTTATTGAAAGGCAAAGGCCACTGCGAATGCGGAGATGGCGACGATGAGACCGAACATGAAGATGGTATAGGATATTCTGAGGTAGCGGTATTTCCGGGCGAGTACGACGCCGAGAAAATAGATGTCTTTTATCATGCTCCCGTAGAGATAGTCGCTGTCTTTCATCATTTCTTTCATTCCCCACTGATATTCTTCCAGTCTCATTTTGTGAAAGTTGCCGAAAAAGAGGAGGTTTGTTTTTTTCTCTTCGATGTCTTCTTTTGTAAATACTCCACCCGATACATTTGGTCTTGTAGCGAGTATCGCAAAAATAATGGTTGACAGGCAAACGCAGATCAGCATTGCGGTGGGAATGATGAGGTAGGGGTAGAGGGTGAGTTTGTCGAACAGTACCGATACGGTGATGGAGATGATGATGGAATTTACCGAGATCATGATATTGGCCTTGCTGTCGGCCATTGAGCTGAGTGTAAAGTGGTTTGCAGAGGTGGTGCGGAACATGGTTTCGATGCCGCGGGAGGGTACGATTGGTTTTGTTTTTTTTTCGGGCTGGTTGTGTTCTTCTTTTTCTTCGTGGCGGTGGGGTGCGGGTTTTTCGGGTTCGATATGTGACAGTCCGTATTTTTCTTCTGCAATTTTTATCTGTTCCTGTTTGATGGGTTCAAACTTTTCTTTCGCGTAGTCGGTGAAGTACTGGT
>JACMLD010000110.1 GCA_014379785.1 Chitinophagaceae bacterium | reverse complement strand
GAACTGAAGTTTTTAAACTGCTCAAGCAGGTTTTCAACCACCTTCATCTCATTGCCCTGCTCAAGATCAGCGGGCGTTCCCTGCACCACAAAAGCGTCTTTGCCAAAAGGCTCAATCTGAAAACCAAGCAATTGCAGGTCAGGCAACAACTCCGTCAGCAACAAAGAATCCGCAGGAGCAAACTGCAGCGTCACGGGGAAAAGACTTCTCTGAATAGGCACGGGCTTTCCCTTTATTGCCTGCGAAAATTTCTCATACAACACCCGCTCGTGCGCATACTGCTGCGATAACAGCAAATAACCCTTTTCGGTCGGCACAATGATATATGCACGATGCAACTGCACCTTCGCCTCTTCGGTAACACCTGGATTGAAAACAGTTTTGTCGTCACCCACCTGCTCCATAAGCGATTTGAATGCAGGCTGCGCAGAATCCGTTTCGCCTGGCTCATAAAAAGTCTTCCAGGATGGTAAATCATTCTTACCGCCCCGCTCAATCAGATGTGCCTGATGTTTTTGGGTAAAATTTTTAAACAATCCAGAAGAAGCAGCCGCTTCCTGCTTTGCCTCTGTGAATGGTTTTGTGATGGCATCCAGCTGCTGAATGCCGGGATCCAGATCAAACTCAAGGGAAGGCGCTACGCTGAATTGTGCCAGCGCATGTTTGACCGCGGCCTGGATAAATGCATACACTATTTTTTCATCCTCAAATTTGATCTCCTGTTTGGTTGGATGCACATTGATATCTATCTGCGCGGGGTCCAGATCAATAAACAATACATATGCCGGAAAACTATCGGCCGTCATCAGATCCTGGTACGCATTCATCACCGCATGGTTCAGATACGCACTCCTGATAAAACGGTTGTTGACAAAAAAATACTGGTCACCCCTTGTTTTCTTTGCCGTTTCCGGCTTGCCCACAAATCCATAAATGTTCAGGTAATCTGTCTGTTCCTGTACGGTGACGAGTTTGGAAGAATAATTATTTCCGAGAATCTGCACAATCCGCTGCTTCAGACTTCCTTTCTCCAGATGAAAAACTTCCTGGCCATTCGCCGTCAGCGAAAAAAAGATCGCAGGAAAAGACATGGCCACACGAATAAACTCGTCCACGATATGACGTGTTTCCGCTGCATTGCTTTTTAAAAAATTTCTACGGGCAGGAACGTTAAAGAAAACATTCTTCATCGCAATACTGGTACCAACCGAAGCCGCAACCGGCTCCTGCTTCTGCACTACGCTGTTTTCGATTTCGATATAGGTCCCGGTTTCGTCTTCGGCACGCCGGGTTTTGATCTCTACCTGGGCAACTGCCGCTATGGAAGCAAGCGCCTCACCCCGGAAACCCATGGTGCGAATCCGGAAAAGATCATCAATGTTGGAAATTTTGGATGTGGCATGCCGCTCAAATGCCATTCTTGCATCAGTCTCACTCATCCCCTTGCCATTGTCGGTGACACGGATGATCGACTTCCCCGCATCGCTGATAAAAAGCTTTACATCGGTGGCGCCGGCATCCACGGCATTCTCCAGCAATTCCTTCACTGCACTGGCAGGGCGTTGTATCACCTCGCCGGCAGCAATCTGATTTGCAATATTATCAGGAAGAAGTTGAATAATGTCGGGCACCTTACCAAATATTTGAGCCCGCAAATGTACTGATTATCGCGTGCATTCACGTCAGAGCCATGCATGCAAAACCGATCAGCAAAAGTAACAGCAAGGTTCTTTTAGGAGGTCGCATAACAGACTTATTTAAATAAATGAGAAAAACTGCGGGACGGAAAAATTTGCAGCTTCAAGGGAAGTACAGGCCAGCAATACAATTCATTGTTAAGATACGCCATTTTTAAGCCGGGACCAAGTATTTTTGTCCCTACCCATTCAGCAAATCAACTTCAAAGATTATGTATTCTGCTTTACGACTCATTATTGTCTTTTCACTTTTTCAGGTCCAGGTTTTCGCGCAGCGCAACTCATCACTACCCGCCAAAGCATGGGTAGACAGTGTGTTCAAAACTCTGACGGAAGATCAAAAGATTGCACAACTGATGGTCGTGCGGGTTTCCTCGATCGACAGCAAAGGACAGGTGACATTTTTCGACAAACAGGTGGAATCAGATATCCTTACATATAATATTGGCGGCATCTGTCTCTTTCAGGGCGGACCAGTAACACAGGCAAAGCTTGTCAACCGCTTTCAATCCATCGCACCAACACCTTTACTGGTTTGTATCGATGCAGAAAACGGACTTGGCATGCGAATGGACAGCGTACAGGGCCTACCCCGACAAATGATGATGGGCGCCGTTCAGGATGCATCCATCATGTACCAGTATGGCAGACTCGTAGGCGAACAATGCAAAAGAGCTGGCATCCAGGTCAACTATGCACCCGTTGTAGACATCAACAACAATCCGGACAATCCCGTTATCAATGACCGTTCTTTTGGAGAAGACAAGTTTAAAGTCGCGAAATACGGAATTCAATACATGAAAGGAATGCAGGATGTCGGTACCATGGCCTGCGCAAAACATTTTCCCGGTCATGGTGACGTAGCAGTAGACTCACATTACGACCTCCCGATCATTACCAAAACAAAAAAGCAACTCGACTCCCTCGAGTTTTATCCATTTCGCCAGATATTCAAAGCAGGGGTGGGCAGCGTAATGATTGCACACCTTTATATACCGGCAATTGATAAGACAGAAAACCTTGCGACCTCTCTCTCTGCAAAAAATGTGACGAAGCTGATGCGGAAAGAAATGGGTTATAAAGGTCTCAGTTTCACAGACGCACTTGAAATGAAAGGCGTTTCCAAATTCTTTCCAGATGGCGAAGCATCGGCACAATCACTCATTGCAGGCAATGACATGCTCTGTCTGCCTGGTGACATACCCGGTGGCATCCAGAAAACAAAAGAAGCCATCGCCAACCGCAAACTGAAATGGAAAGACATTGACGCAAGAGTAAAAAAAGTACTCTATGCAAAATACCAGTACGGCCTCGCAAATATCACCCCCATCAACCCCGAAAACATTACAGCAGATCTCAATGCGCAGGTGCCTGCAATGAAAAAAACCATCGCAGAAAACGCGCTGACACTGCTGAGAAACGACGACACAGAATCGTTTCCATTGAGAATGAAAACCAAAAAACGCGTTGCGTATATCGGATTCGGACTTACAGAAGACAATACATTTTCCAATCGCATACGCGATGACTATCACGCGCAAACTTTTTATTTTGACTACAGACTCGATTCTACCCGCATAGAACCTGCATTGCAGCTCATGAAGGATCGTTACGACGTCCTCATCATCGGCCTCCACAATTATGCAAGGTATCCGGCCAATAATTTCGGCATCAGCAGTGCAGCCCGCAATCTTATTTCTTCGCTGCAGGCAAACTTTAAAACCATCACACTTGCATTTGGCAATCCTTACGCAGCAAAGTTTTTCTGCGATGCAAAAAACCTGATTGCGTGCTATGACGACGACCCCATCACACAGGAAACCGCCGCTGACCTGGTAAACGGCCGATTCATCGCAAGAGGCCGCCTGCCCGTGACTGTTTGTCCGGAATTCCCATACGGGTCAGGCATCGAAGGCAAACGCCTCATGCCGATCGCCGATCCTTCCACCGTAAAAATGGATCTGGTAAAACTCAGTCGCATCGACTCCATCGCAAACGACGGAATAAAAAAACATGCGTTCCCGGGCTGCGTTGTGCTCGTTGCAAAAGACGGAAAAGTAGTTTTCGAAAAAGCGTATGGGCATCTCAGTTATGACAGCCTGCAGGATGTCTATCCCGAAACCATGTATGATATGGCCTCGGTAACGAAGATCATGGCCACCACCATCTCTGTAATGAAATTGTACGACGAAGGAAAACTCGATATCAATAAAACACTGCGCGACTACCTGCCATGGACAGAAGGGACCAACAAGGCACCACTAAAACTT
>JACMLD010000109.1 GCA_014379785.1 Chitinophagaceae bacterium | reverse complement strand
CGGGTGGACATGCCCACCAAATTCGGACATTTCAAGCTGATCGCTTTCAGCGAAAAGGGTACTTCGAATGAGCACCTTGCGCTGATAAAGGGCGAGTGGGCAAAGGATGAACCCGTCCTCACCCGTGTGCATTCTTCCTGCTTCACCGGGGATATCCTGGGATCTCTGCGTTGCGATTGCGGCGAGCAGTTGCACAAGGCAATGCAGGTGGTAGAGCAGGAGGGACGCGGGGTAATATTATACATGAACCAGGAAGGCCGCGGCATTGGCCTGGTCAACAAACTCAAAGCTTACAAACTGCAGGAGCAGGGGATGGATACGGTTGAGGCGAACATTCATCTCGGCTTCCCGGGCGACAAACGCGATTACGGCATCGGTGCCCAGATTCTCCGATATCTCGGCATCACCCGGCTGAAGCTGATGAGCAACAATCCAAAAAAGCGCGCCGGTCTTCTCGGTTATGGAATCGAGATCGTCGACACCGTTCCCATCGAAGCCATTCCAAATCCCCACAACGAAAAGTATCTGACAACGAAGAGGGATAAGTTGGGGCATGAGATATTGAAGAAGGAGTAGCAAATTATCAAATTAGAAAATTAGCAAATGCCCGGCACTCCGAAGTTTTAGAGAAGGAGGCGATTATTAGCAGATGATTGTGCTCACTAAGGATTTCTGGAATTTTTTATCGATGTTGAAATTATTTTCCCAAGTACGCGTCTGATGACCATGCACTGATCTATAAGATTATTTACGGGGGGATAATCTGCTGAATAATTACAAAGCGAGAGCCAGTAATTCACTTCAATCGCTTCCTTATCCGCTACTTTCATTTTGTGAATAAAATCAGCCTTACTTTCGGCGTTTTGTGCTTCCCGAGCGTTAGCGCCGATACTGGTGCCGGATTTCATCAGCTGACCGGCAATTACATACTTTCGTTTCTCGTCCAATAGTTTAGAGTAATTGATAATATCAAGAGAAAATTTAAAACTAAGGTCGAGGATCACATTTCTCCTTTCTTCATATGCCATCCGCCAAAGTTAGATATCGATCAAAGAATCAAATGGGGAGAAAAAAGTTTTTTATACGGGTAAATATGGTGGCTCGAGAACCTCGCGCTTAAAGCTTCGGAGTGCTGAGCATTTGCTCATTTCCTAATCTGCTCATTTGCTCATTTCTTCTTTCTTTTTCTAAACAAATCCTCAATCCTCTCAAACTCTTTTCGATAGGAAATGCTGGCACCACTGCGGCTCTGCTTGCCGATGGAAGCGCCGAGATAACTGGTGTTCTGACGATAGAAAAGATTGAAAAGAAACTTGCCCTCGGGAGTTACCTTGTATTGAGCGGTGACGTCAGGAAGAAATTGAAAACTATTTCTGGAGTTGGACGCACCGTTGAAACCAAAGTCCAACGCACTGCCCACAATAAATGTAAGCCGCTCATTGAAATAACTTTTGCCGATAGAAAAATTGACATTGCTCCGATCGGGCAGCACCTGCGCCTGGTTTGCGACATCCAGCAGATTTGAACCACTGTAAACCGACGCACTGATATTTACCTGGATGCTCGGATCCTTAAATACCGTTTGCAATACATTGCTGAATCGCTTTGTCAGCTCATTCGAGATCACGCCTGAAATACTGTTGAACACAATGCCTTCCAAAGCTTTCTGTCCCACATTCATGGTTGCATTGCTGCTCGACGACGGACCAAAACTATTGAATACTACCAGCAATGAAACCTGCTTGTTCAGCTCATTCTCATCACGCTTGATCAGTGACAGCAGCGAATTGGCATCGGGATCATTTGCGAGCTGACTATTGGCCGGCAACTCAAGGTCAAAACGAATCTTAGGAGCCTTCAGCTTATCCGTAATCTTTGCAACGACCAGTACATCACTTCGGCCACGCTTCACATTTTCATTGAGCACACTGCCAATGGTGCTGTTGGAAATAAGGTCGCTGAAACGCACCATCTTCGCACGATAGGTAGCGGTCACATTCAGATCCGCATCATAAGGATCACCCGTCCACTGAATATAATTGCCCTCATCAGGCTCCAGAATAAAATTCCGCTTGATCGATTGAAAAGAAAATGTATAATCCCCGCGGTCAATGTCAAATCTTCCATTCATCGACAGATCCTCGCGTGAACCAGCCTGTAACTTCAGATTGCCATGACCAATCGCACTGATCTGATCGCCACCAGACTCATCGAGGATCACGTTGATCCTGGTAAGACTGTTCGCAGTAAGATCAAGCTTTACTGTAAGATTATTCTCTGGTTTGAGGAACCGCGAAACTTCCATCTCACGACCGTAAACCTTCCAGCTCAGAAAGTCGGCTTCATTGGAAACGCGGCCTGTGCTGATCGGCAGATAGATTTCAGAGCTGTCCGTCGGCTCTCCCACTACCTCCATGACCATATCCTCCTGCGGATTGCGGAAAGTGAAATTGGCCTTGCCAATCACCTTTCCATAAAACTGTTTGTTGTCTACGGAACTGGTATTCAGCAATAACAACCGGTTGGTGCGAAGCCTGAAATCAAAAGCCATGTCCTTGAAGTTGCTGTGATACAACTTCCCAACCTGCATCTCCGCAGTATTATTAAAAGTGTCGGTGAGATTGAATTTTCCGAAATCGATCAGGCCCTCCGAAAATTTGATATCGGCTTTTGGAATGCGGTAAAAACATTTTGTATAGTCAACCAGCAATCCCCCATCCGTCAGCGTCAGATTGCCGAGATAATTCAGATTGCCGCCTTTTCCAACGATCCTGAGATCACCACTCGCATATCCTTCTACACGACTGAATATGCCCGACAAATATTTTTCGAGGATATGAATGCTCATCTTGTTCGGATGCGTAACGATGTCAATGGTATTTCCATCTACACTGTCAGCAATATTTACAAAACCTTCGAGGTCAAAATTGTAATTTTCATTGGCCGACAAACCCGAGAAATTTATCTTTCCCGTTGCTGCCGAATAATTACTTTTTATCTGGATCTGCCCAATCGAATCATTGTCGAGACGAAACTGATCCGCAGTTGCACTTACATCCACATTCATCTTCCCAAAAGGATCTCCGATGTCAACCCTGCCGCTCAGAAGACCCTCCAGGCGGTTGCTCTTGACAAAAAAAGGTGCGAAATCACCGATATTGATTTTTTTCAGCTCCATCACAAGATCCGTGCTGTTGCCGATTTCAGAAGGGTGGGAACTGATCAGAATTTCCTGATCACCACTGTATATTTTTAAACCCTCGGTAGTGACAATGTCTCTTGTTAGCGTTAGCTCGCCATCTTTGTCGATCGTCCAGCGTTTGCCATTCACATCAAATGTAGATGGATCGAAAACAAGACTGAATCCATTTTGCATGGTTTGCAATGTGCCGGATAGATTGGCCGCATTGAGCGTTTGATTTGCACTCGTGATCACATTTATTTTCGACCTATCATTCGCCGAACTCACATTGATCTGTGTGCCGGGAAAATGCAGACTGTCATTTACAAATACATCCGCGATGGTCGTTGTCACTCCCAGCGAATCCAGGTTTCCGCGTCCTTGCAAAAGCACATTGTAAAATCCGATATTCTTGTAACTGAACTGCGGAACTTCCGCGTTGAGATCAAAAAGACTCTCCTTTGTATTGATACGACCGCTGATATTGCTGTAGTTGAACCCTTTCAGATTTTTATCGAGCAGATCGAGGTAGTCGTCTACTTTTTTAGTGGTAATGACAAAACTGAAATTTTCATTCGTCGGCTTTCTAACCGAAGGCTTAATATAGCTGGGGTAGTAGCGGTTAAGAAATGTCTGAAAGGCAGCAGGCAACTCCTTGATAGAAAATTCACCTACCAGCGCCGCGTCAAATTCATTGCTCACTACCACAATGCTTTTGCTGTTGTCGATTTTTTTCGATTCCAGCGTGAGGCTGTCGAAAGATATCCGGCTGCCGTTTTTAAATACGGAGGCATTGTAAATTTTTGCCGATCCAAGAAAGTTATCGATGTCACCACCAGTGAAATCAAACCTGAAATTTCCATTGAAATCAATGTCCTCATCATAAAGTTTCAGCCTTTTCAGATTTGCGCGATCAATCGTGGCGAAGAAATCGAATCTGGGTTCCTTCTGGCTGAAGTCAACCAGACCGTTCAGATTTATGCCCAGGTTCGGGTCATCAGCAATCAGCTCGCCGTTGAAAAGTTTTTTTGACAAGGTGCCCTTGACTTTGATATTCTGATAATTGTATTTTTTGAATTCTATGCTTTTGATTTCTCCATCCAGTTTGGCCTGCAATGATTTCATGGCGAAACTGCTGCCCGTAATGGTACCATTGAATGCAATGGATCCTACATCTTCTCTGTCGAGGAATTCACCCAATGCAAATCCGTTGCTTTGAATCTTACCTGAATAATTTGAATTGCCAACGGTAGGAAAACGCATGTTTACATTCGTTACAATTGTTCCTAAGGCCGTTTCTATTGTTCCGGAAGTAACAAAGTCCTGTATAAAGCCGTGGAAGTTACCCGTGAACCGGAGGAACTGGAGCTTGTCAAACCGCGGCTCATTCAGCTTTTTCAGCGCAGGCAAAAAAGTGATCGCGTCTTTGTAAGTTGTCCTGAATTCGTTTGATTTGAAATCGATATAGGTCTTGTTGATATCGGGCAGGCCGCGCATGGATATATCACCATTCAGGACAGTATTGTTGCCGGCATGTATCACGACCGACTTCGCACTCAGGTCGCTGATCATGCCTTTTGCAGTGCCGGTGATCCGGATGTTCTTATCCCAGGCAGCCAGTTCAGGTGCAAAAAAGGCAATGTCATCACTGTGGAGCGTTGAGTTTTTAAAGACTCCTACCAGCCTTGCCTTTTCTACAAAATCCGAGAGATCGTCAAACTCATTGTATTGCATGGAGAAATAATCGGTGAGGCGGCTCTTGCCGGTACGGATATCGAGTTTGGCAAATTCCATGGCACGCGGATGCATTTTAAAATCCGCCTTCATGGACTTCACTTCAAAACCGCTGCGCTCTTTTGTGCTGAGGACGAGTTTGGCTCTGACCGTATCTTTTATAAAGGTCAGTCCTGTAAAACTCCCGTTGATTTTGCCGAAAAGAATATGTTGTCCGTCAAAATAAAAATGGGGCTTGCGCTCCATCTTCTTATCAGTTTTAAAAATTCCATCGCGGATTGTAACATCGTCGGCCCGAATTTCCCAACCGTCTGGATTCCAGAACAGGGAGGTGTCAGATGCGGGTCGGCTCTTGAAGGAAGGTCTTTTGGTCCGTCTTCCCGGATAATTGTAAATAGAAAATACTGGCTCGAGCATATCGAGACTTTGTATCGTCACCTTTTTATTATACAGGTCGAAATTTTTTGCTTCAAGGTCCAGCGAACGAAGGAAAAACGCCAGGTCCTCACCGCGCCACTCGTCTCTTCTCACCAGATGAATATTATCGAGATCGATTTTGCGGAGGTCCAGCTCGATGTTTTTCTTTTTGCCTCCTTTTGTCGGGCTTGTAAAATAATCTATCAGGAACTGGTAGTTCCATACCGAATCTCTTCTGTGAAGATTGATGGTGGCGCCTTCCAATCCTATGTATTCGAGTGTATTTTTCTCGCGGAGAAAAAACCAGTCGGTGATATTCACTTTCAGCGAACCGGCGTATAACAGCGTGTCTTTGTGCTGGTCTTCGATATATGTGCCTTCCAGTAAAAGCTTGTTGAAAAATCCAATGGAGACATGTTTGATTTCAACCCTCGTACCCAGTTCTTTGGATAATTTTGCAGCGGCGGAATCAGCAACCCAATTTTGGAACCAGGAAGATTGCAAAATGAGAATTAAAATGAAGATCCGGAAGGCTACTGCCAGGGATCCGTAGCCCACTATTGTACTGAATCTTTTCAGGGGTTACCGTGATTTGTGTAAAAGTAAAGAAACACTGTCATGTTGCAAATTCAGTACCAATGGGTATTTTTCAATGCATTATATCTTATTTAACAAGCAATTATAATCAATATCCTTCAGCTGAGTCGTCGCCTCTTTTGTCACCAACGGCTTCGATGCGACCGTCTGGCAGGCGTTTTATCACTTCAGTACGGCCAATAGCAGACCTTAGCACCACTTTGTGGCCCATTTCTCTGAGCTTTGCAATCACGGTTTCCGGGAAGTCTCTCTCTACGTAAACCTCGTCCGGAAGCCACTGGTGGTGAAACTTGGGTTTGTTTACGACATCTTCCGTGCTCATTTTAAATTCCAGGAGATTTACGATGGTTTGAAAAACAGAAGTAGGGATTGTGGTACCTCCGGGGGTGCCGACCACCGCATACGGTTTTCCATTTTTCAGGATAATGGTCGGTGTCATGCTGCTCAGCATTCGTTTGCCAGGAGCAATGGCATTGGCTTCGGTGCCAATGGCGCCATACATATTGGCCACACCGGGTTTTACGCTGAAGTCGTCCATTTCGTTATTGAGCAGAAAACCTGCACCCCCCACCACTGTTTTACTTCCATAGCCACCGTTGAGAGTGGTGGTTACTGCCACTGCATTTCCAAAGTGGTCAAGTACGCTCAGGTGAGTAGTCTCTTCACTTTCCACCTTTATCTTGCCTTCCCGTATATCGGTACTGCTGCTTGCTTTTTCGGGATTGAAAGTTTGCATTCTTTCTGTCACATATCCAGATGAGGTCATGCGCTTCAGAGGCACTTTCACAAAATCCATATCGCCCATGTATTCCGCGCGGTCGGCATAAGAACGGCGTTCCGCCTCGATCATCAGATGGACGGCAGCAGTAGAAAGAAAGCCCATGGAGGCAATGTTTCTTTTTTCAATCATCTTCAGGGTCTGATTGATAATGATTCCTCCGCTGCTCGGCAGGGGCATCGTCACTATTGAATATCCTTTGTATGGGAAAACGGTGGCAGGCCTTTCCTTTGCCTGGTAGTTTTTTAAATCTTCCAGCGATATGATGCCATTGCCCCGCTTCATTTCTTCCACTATCAGTCGGGCGGTTTCACCTTCGTAAAAGCCTTTTTGTCCTCCGTCACGTATTCTTTTCAATGTGGCGGCAAGTTCTGTTTGTATCAATGTGTCGCCCTCTTTCCACTTGCCTTCTTTTACAAGTGCGGTTG
>JACMLD010000108.1 GCA_014379785.1 Chitinophagaceae bacterium | reverse complement strand
GAACGCTAAAAGGAAAAATTGTAGATACTGCCGCAAAACAACCCCTCGCCCTTGCCACGGTGACCATTTTCAAAGCCGCAGATACGGCCCTCATTACTTATCGCCTCAGTAATCCTGACGGAGAGTTCCGCGTGCCATCCCTCCCTTTTAATACAGAATGCAGGGTGGTCATTTCATTTTCGGGATATGCCGTCTACAGAAAGACATTTACCCTCACACAGGCAGAACCGCAACTTGACCTGGCAACCATAGCCATGACAAGAGACGCCGCCTCGCTCGACGAGGTGCTGGTGATAGCAGAAAGACCACCGGTAAGCGTAAGAAAAGACACCATAGAGTTCAATGCCGAATCTTTCAAAACCCTGCCTGCAGCTTTTGTAGAGGACCTGCTCAAGAAACTACCCGGTGTAGAAGTGGCTTCTGACGGGAGCATTCGTGTAAACGGCAAAAAAGTGAGCAGAATCATGGTTGACGGAAAAGAGTTCTTCGGAAACGACCCCACCATGGCGACCAGGAATCTGCCAGCCAATATCATCGACAAAATTCAGGTGAGTCAGGACAAGGAAGAAAAAGATCTGAATCCGGACAAACCAGAATCCGAAATAGGCCAGGTGATCAATCTGAAACTGAAAAAAGCCATTAAAAAAGGATGGTTTGGAAAAGTTTATGCAGGCGGTGGCACTGAAAGCAAATACGAAGCTGGTGGAATATTAAACTTGTTTCGTGATACCATGCAGGTGAGTATTCTTGGTTTTGGAAACAATATCAATAAGGCGGGGTTCAGCATGAATGATGTACGCTCTCTCGGAGGATTTGACCGGAGCGGTATCAACAGCATCTGGATGAATCAAAATGGTGGTCTGAATGTAAACGGCATTTCATTTGGGGGCATGGGCGAAGGAATTGTAACATCTGCGGGAGGCGGTTTTAACATGAATCACGTGCTGAAGAATGGCCTCACGTTAAATACCCAGTATTTTTATGGACAAAGTAAAAGCAATATAGAAGCGATCAACAACCGCCAGCAGTTTATCGGTGACTCGGTACTGGATACCCGGACAAACAGAAGAGGTATCAACGAAAATCAAAATAACCGTATCGCATTCAGTCTCCGGGGAAAACTGGACTCACTTACCCGCATCGAATTCAAACCTTCTTTCACCATCGGGGATCAGGAAAATGCAATGCTGACCGATGTAAAAAATATTGGTAACAGGACAAAAACGCTATCTGCCAGTGACAATAACCTGAGAGCTGAACTGGAAGATCTGAACTACAATCACAGCTTCATGTATCTCAGAAGCTACCGGAAAAAAGGACGCAGTCTGAATATTACCAACAACTTCAATTTTGGCAGAAACGAAAATGACCAGTTCAACATTGCAAATAATGAGTATTATAATATCAGTGACACAGTAAGAACCACGCTGGATCAGCTTAGAAACAGAGATCAGCAGAATTTGTCGAACACAGTGAACATAAATTACACTGAACCAATCAGCAAAGAATGGAGTTTGCGCTTGGGAGGCTCTTCAAACTTCGTAAGAAGCAATGATGCCATAAGCACTTTTCTGCGCGATATGGGATCCGGCAAATACGAAGAGTATGTAGACATACTTTCAAGTGACATCAAAAGGAGCAGCTGGAGAAATACGATCTCTCCGGGCATCAACTGGAAAAATAAATCGTGGAACATTACCGCTACCGCGAACCTCCAGTTCCTCAATATCAGCAATGATTTCAGAAAGCAAAATCTGAAAGCAAACCAGGATTACCGATACCTGTTGCCGGGATTGAATATCAACTACAAGCAATTGTATCTGAACTACAGTGCCAATATTGTTCCGCCATCTGTTACGGATATTCAGCCCGTGCCGGACAATACCAATCCGCTCAATATTGTTTACGGAAATCCTGATCTGAAACCGACAACAAACCACAGTCTCTCCGTCAATTTTTTTAAGAGCGTGCCTGCCACCAGCTTTTTTATCAGTCATTACTCAAGTGTAAACCTGATACAAAATGCCATCATCCGCAACAGAACAGTAAATGCAGATGGATCACAGATCAGTATACCACAAAACGTGAATGGCAATTTCAATTTGTATTCGAACCTTCATGTCACCAGGCAGTTTAAGCTCAATCCAAAGTTTCAGTTCACCGCTGGCATGGGCTACAATGTAGATTTCAGTCGCAATTATCTTATCGTAAACAAAAGAGAATCTTATTCCGAGAATTTCAATGTGCGTCCGGCGATCAATGCGGGCCTGAACTGGAAGGATAAGATTGAATGGAATATCAACCACTCGCGCGGATTTGGAGGCACCAGCTATTCCAATCCTGCATTCAGCAAGCTCAGCTATCAGTCATACGGGTTCAATTCAGAACTGGTGGTACGCTGGCCAAAACATATCGTATGGGAAACAAATATCAACTACCGGAACAATCCGGGTCTGGCCAATGGCATACAGCAGGAAGTGACCATCTGGAATGCAGGTGTGACAGCACTTTTCCTGAAAGACGATCGTGGTCAGTTAAAGCTGTCGGTGTTTGATTTACTTGACCAGAATATCCAGGCTTACCGCACCTCTTTCGACAATGGTTTTACGGACAGCCAGACCAGTGTGCTGCGACAATTCTGGATGTTGACTTTCACCTATAACATTAGAAATTTCAAAGGTGGAAAAGTGGGCGGTTCGCAAAGGAATTTCTTTTTCTTCTAAAACTTTTCTGCGACTCCCAATCCAAAGAGGGCAAAATCATATTTTACCGGGTCGGCCGAATCGAGACGCCTGAGGTTGGCAGTCAGCTCAACAGCTGCCTGCCAGTCGATGGCGTTTCTTGTAAGGAGACCAAAGCTCCTCGCTACTCTGGCTACATGAATATCGATGGGGATAATCAGCTGGTAGGGTCTTATGCCTTTCCAGATGCCAAAGTCGACACCTTTATTATCTTTCCGGACCATCCAACGCAGAAACATGTTCAGCCGCTTGCAGGTGGAACCTTTAAATGGCGCGGCAATATGCTTGCGAGTTCGGGGAGCAAAATGTTCCAGCGAAAAAAAATAGCCATAAAAAGAGTTGAGCGCGTTTTCGATGTTTTCATCGGCACTTTTCCAGTCCTTTGTAAACGCAGTTTCCAGACTTTCGTGAGCTGAATAGTGGACTTTCAAAAAATCAATGAAATACAGCAGGTCAGTGGTATTGAAAGTCCGGTGTTTAAAAAGCAGCAGCGTTTTGAGATCGTTGTCGCTGTGATTTCTCACAAAATCATAAGGCGCATTCGACATCAATGCAAGCAGTTCGAGGCTCTTGTTGATGATAGTAGTGCGGTTTCCCCATGCAAAGATGGCGGCAAAAAATGCCGCGATCTCTATGTCCTGTTTGATTTTAAACAAGTGAGGAATTGCAATGGGATCATCTTTTATAAAAGATGGCTGGTTGTATTGAAGAACCTTTTGATTCAAGAATTCTTCCAGTTCGGTTGAGACAGGACTTTCCATTTCCGGATTATCCGATTGCCTTATCCAAATCCTCGATAAGATCGTCGGCGTCTTCGATGCCCACACTCAGGCGAATCAAAGAATCGCTGAGTCCGTTCTTTATTCTTTCTTCTCTTGGTATGGACGCATGCGTCATTGAGGCAGGATGGTTGATAAGAGATTCAACACCACCCAGGCTTTCTGCGAGCGCAAAAAGTGAAGTAGAAGAAAGCACTTTTCTTGCTGCTTCAATACTGTTGTCTTTCAACTCAAAACTCATCATTCCGCCAAAATCCAGCATTTGCTTTTTTGCGGTTGCATAACCGGGATGATCTTCAAAGCCACACCAGTAAACCTTGCTGACTTTTGAATTTCCCCGTAGCCATGCAGCTATCTTTCTTCCATTTTCACAATGCTGCTTCATTCTTACATGGAGCGTTTTGATGCCGCGGAGCACCAGGAAGCAATCCATCGGGCCGGGCACTGCACCGCAACTCTTCTGTATAAAGTAAAGCTGTTCGCGCAGGTTGGCGTCATTCATGATCAATGCACCTTGTATGACATCGCTGTGCCCGCCAAGATATTTGGTAGAAGAATGCATTACGATATCTGCACCCAGGTCAAGCGGATTCTGCAGATAAGGTGAAGCAAAAGTATTGTCTACGCAAACCATTATCTTACCCGGCTTTGCTATTGAGGCTACTGCTGCTATATCAGTGATATTCATCAGCGGGTTGGTAGGTGTTTCAAGCCAGATGAGTTTTGTAGCGCTGGTAAGTGCCGCTTTTATATTATCAGGATTGGTGGTATCAACATATTTGAAGCGGATGCCAAACTTCTCAAAGATTTTTGTGAAAAGTCGGTATGTGCCGCCATACATATCGTTGGCAGCTATTACTTCGTCACCGGGACTCAGCAATTTTATCACAGCATCTGTTGCCGCAACTCCGCTGCTGAATGCCAGGCCAAATTTTCCATTCTCAATCACCGCCAAAGCTTCTTCCAGCGCTTTTCGTGTGGGATTCTGACTTCTTGCATACTCATATCCTTTGTTTACACCTGGCGCTTCCTGCACATAAGTAGAAGTTTGATATATCGGCGTCATGATTGCACCGGTAGAAGGGTCGGGTTCAGCACCAGCATGAATAAATTTTGTTGCAAGCTTCATATAATCAGTTTGAATTGTTGTTGTGAATGCAAAGATGGGAAATTTCTAATGGTAAAATAATTATACTGTTTAACAATAAGTTAACCCGCAAAACATATTAAAACCGTAACATGCCGAAAGCCTTGCCAGCACTACGTTTCACGCCTTTTTACGACAAATTTCGTACTACCGCTCATCACAAAGATTCTTATATCTTATCAAGACCCTGCCAGCTGTACCAATATGATTGACACCATATCAATGCTTGATTACTTTTATCAGGTGAACGTTATCCATGACATCAAATTAAAAAGTATAAGCCATGAAAAAGTTATTCACCCTTGCCTTTGCAGCTTTGCTCACTGGCAGTTTATTCGCCAACACACCCGATGCCATCGTAAATGAAAAAGTATTAAAAGTTTTTCTCTCCACTTTCTCCGGTGCTGAAGATGTAAACTGGACGGAGGAAGAAAATATCTATTCAGTGAAGTTTACGCACCAGGGAGTTCGTTCTACTGTGAAGTATGATGAAGACGGAAATTTCCTGAGTTCACTGCGTTATTATGATCCCTCCCAGTTGCCTGTGGATGTTCTTTGCAAACTCAAAAAGAAATTTCCTGAGAAAACAGCATTCGGTGTTACTGAGTATACAATTGGTGACGAAGTGAATTTCTATGTAAAGATGGAAGATGCGAAAAACTGGATTACCGTAAAGGTTGACAACTATCGCGCATATGTGGTGACAGAAAAATTCAAGAAAGCCTGATCTACAGGAGGGCACCTGCTACCAGGTATCTCCAGTCATAGTTATCAGCCGCGTGGGCATCCAGCGGCTGATTTTTTTTGTCCATCACCGATGGATTTAATACGCCGGAATCAACGAGCTTCTCTTTAGATGCATTCAGTTGTGCATGTATACCGGGGTGGCTGAACCAGAGTTTCTGCGGTGGTTCAAACCCGGTTTTGTCTTTTCTCCAGGCAATTTCAGCGGGGAGTTCATTCTCCATGGCTTTTCGGAGTATCCATTTTGTGTAGCCATTACGGATTTTGAAATGGGAGGGAAGTGAAAAAAGAAAGGTCACCAGTTCGTGTGAGAGGAACGGCAATCTCACTTCCCTGGCGTGAGCCATCGAATTGCGGTCTGCATATCTCAGCAATTCCTCCAGCCCGTTAAGAAAAGTATTGTAATAAAGGGTACTGTTGAGCTGGTCCATTGCGGGGATTTCGTAGTAGCTGTCGCCGAACTGCCGGATAAATCCTTTGTTGATATCCGGATTTCTTTCCTGTTTTCTGGAGTTTGAGTTTTGCCGGAACAGGCTGGCATTGATCGGAAAGCTGGCCGCAAGGCGGTTTTTCCAGTTCCACGCTTCGGTCACTCCATTGTTGCGGGCATATTGAAGTTCAAGTTTGAATTTCTTCTTATCGGTCCTTAACAATTCCTGCCAGTAACGGGGAAAGTATTTATGGTATCCCGCCATGATCTCGTCTGCTCCCTGGCCGTCCAGCAATACAGTTACCCCGTTTTGTTTGGCAAGTTCATATACGCGGTATTGGGCATAGATGCTGGCCGACTGAAACGGTTCTTCCTGGTGGTAGCACAGTTTTTCGAAGTCATTTATAAACTCGTCGGCGTTGGGACTGGTGATATTGTTTTCAATTTTGTGCCGGGAGATGATTTTTGATATGAAGGCTGATTCGTCTTTTTGAAATCCCGGGAATGTGGCTGAAAAGCTTTTCGTTTTTTCTTTTTGACCTTTTCTGACGAGCTCCGCTGTGATAGAGGAGCTGTCGAGTCCGCCGCTCAGGGACGTGCCAAGCGGTACGTCGCTTCTGAGTCTCCGGGAAACGGATTCGGTGAAAAGGCGGTGAAATTCCGAGATGGCTTCTTCGTCGTTGCCCTGAAATTGCTCTTTTTTAAGGTCTATGTCCCAGTATGCCGAACGTTGCAAAAAATCTGTTTTCAGGTCGTAGGTCATGATAAACCTTGCCGGAAGCTTGTATATATTATTATAATAAGTTTCGCCGGCGTTTCCCGGGTTTTGGGTGTATCCCAGGGTGAGGTAGTTGAAAAGCATCCTTTCATTGACTTGTTTCTCTACACCTGCTGCCCAGAGTGCCTTCATTTCCGATGCGAAAATGAGTTGTTTTTCGTCTTTATAGAAGTAAAATGGCTTCTCGCCCAGTCTGTCCCGCGCCACAAACAGCAGTTGTTCCTGCTCATCCCAGATTGCGAAGGCAAACATGCCATCGAAGCCGGATACACATGAGGCGCCGTGTTTTGCGTAGGAAGCGAGAATGACTTCTGTGTCGGATTCGGTCCGGAAACTGTATCCGTCTTTTATAAGGCTTTCTCTCAGTTCCAGATAATTGTATATCTCCCCATTGTGGATGATAGTATAGCGTCCAAGGTAGGACATGGGTTGTGCCGCTATTTCCCGGAGGTCGATGATGCAGAGGCGTCGGTGTCCGAATCCGGCATTGCCCTCCTCACTGACCCAATGAGCCTGACCGTCGGGACCGCGGTGGGCGATTGAATCGGTCATTTTTTTCAGCCTGTCGGCAGAAACCAGTTTTCGGTTAAGAGAAATTATTCCAGCAATGCCGCACATGAATGTAAATATCGGAAGAAAAAGGGTGTGGCTTAAAACACAAGCGGGAGTTTCGCTATATCATCGTCCCAGCTAAAAACAAGGTTTACTCCTTCTTTGCTCTTTTCGAAAACAATGGTAAAGGGATCGAGCAGTTCAGTTTGCTTTTGCACGATTACGTCGGTTTTTACCAGGTCTTTCTTGGGATCATACTTAAAAGCGCCCCAGATATCGGTTTCTTTATTGATGATAATGGTCCATTTGTCGCGGGTGGGAATACAATAAAGTGTGTAGCGACCTTTCTTAATTTTCGTAGCGCCCACTTTTACATCTTTAAAGAATTCAATTTCGGTTGCCTCGTTCGCGCCGAGTCTCCAGATTTTGTTGTATTCGAGCAATTCACCGAAAACGGACCTGCCATTTTTTTGCGGCCGGCTGTAAACCACTCTTGCAAGCAATGGTTCGTTTGCCTTATCCTGTATTTTAAGAAGAGGATAATTTACGGGGTAATAGCTCATATCCATGGGCGATTTGTCTAGCACCGGAAATTTCCCTTGAGCATTTGCCATGAAACAACAAACGGTGAATGTGAGGATGGCAAGATATTTCTTCATATAATGTTTTTGAGTTTACAAATATAGACGTTGCGTTGGCCATTATAGTTGGCGGAATTGTTCTTCGCAAAAAGATTTTAATTCGGGAAAGAAATCGTGATAGTATTTTTCGAGCGCTGAATAGTTTGATTCAAAAATGGCGAAGGCAGTTTCTGTTTCTTTAATATAGGCGGCCCGGTGTTTTAGTCCATCGAAGCTGTTTTTCATCGCTGGATGAAATTGGTAGTTATACAGCCAGTTTTGTTTTTTCATGTAGGGGAAAAGCTTCTGAAACTGTTCTGGTGTTTCTTCAATATAATTTTCGAGGTAGTGATAGCATTCTTTTGAAAAGCGCATCAGCCCTGCATCATCGAAGGAGTTACGATCTGTGGCGAGGAAATGGTCAAAGGACACATCTACAAAAGCACCTGCGTATAACCGGTAGTCGGCCCGGAACATTTGTTTTGCTTCCTTTACGATGGCGTGCGTGTCGGTAAAACTGTCAATTGCGCGGTGCAGGTTGATGCCGTCCTGGATTCTAAGGCGGAAACTGAACTTTTTTCTTCCTTTCACATAATCACTGATCATGTTTCCGACCAGAATTTCAGGGTCGTTAAACGAAAGATATGCGTGTGCGAGGTAGTTCATGTTCAGTTGCGTAGCTTAAAAATAACGATTTAAAAGCCATCTGATTATTTTAACTCTTAGTT
>JACMLD010000013.1 GCA_014379785.1 Chitinophagaceae bacterium | reverse complement strand
TGTTACCTTTATGCGAAACTCATCATTCACCCCATCACCATTCGGAGAAAATGCATTTGGTATTTCTACGATGGTTTCATCTACGACTTTTACGATCGCCTGACCCCAATTGCTCGTACAATTACCAGCCACAGCCTTGATATAATAAATACTGTTCTGTCCAACTGACGGTATGGTGAAGGAGCCATTTTTATTGCTCAGCAGGACCTGGACTGCCTGCTGCGTTTCATACAATTCATAAATAAGCGGCAAATTAGATGGATTGCGCAAAATAAGACTGGCAGCGGTGGACCGGGCTATTGTCTGCTCATTGTAAACAGGAGAAGGCAGTGTACGGACAACATCTTTTATTGTAAACCGGCCACTGTTGACTTTGCAGCCTCCGGGATCTGTTGCCACCATAAAATATTCCCCGGACTTTTGCTTGTCAAGCAATAATTTGTTGCCAACTACAACTCCCGCAGCATTAAACCATTCGTATTGCATGTTTGCACCTCCGTTAACCGATAAACCCCGGACTGAACCTGTGGTAAATCCGCAGGTATCATCCGATAAAAGCGCAGCAAATTCATTTATAACGGGCATGGGTAAACGCGCAATAGTCCTTTTGAAAATATTCTTTTCACAACCATTGCTGTCCTTTGCAATCAGATGATAGGTGCCTGCATCGAGACCGGACAGAGAAAATGCATTTGTAGAGGTACTGCTTACACTGTCTTTTAACCATCTGAAAGAATATTCTGAAGCATCCGCACTGAAATCGCCGATCAGAAAACTTCCATTGTCCGTATTGCAACTGGCATCTTTTGCAACAAAATCTGTTACTGCAATGGGGGCAAAAACTGCCTGCGGCACCACGTAAAAAGAGGAATAAGTCGTACATGCATAATTGCGGTTATAGGCAACAAAAACATAGGTCCCTGGCATGAGATTCTGAATATCGAGCTGATTCTGGCGAACCGAACTCAGCACCATATTCCTCCATTCGTAACCTGTTGCTCCGGTTACCCCAATCCCCGTGATTGCACCCGTGAAACCCACGCACCCGTTGGGTTTTATGGTCAGCCTGGACGAATCAATCTTCACATCCCCGTTGTTGACGATATCAAACCACTGGGTGAACAGGGTATCACACCCGCTGTTGTCTTTTATCTTAAGGCGATATCTTCCGGTCCCCACATTCAGCAGATCAGCAGTATTTGCAATCGTGGCGCCGCTGTTATCGACCCACCAGAACCGGTAGGGCTGCACCCCATTGTCGACCGAAATACTGGTAACAGATCCATTTGCCTTCAGGCAGGTCGCATTGTTCACTGTTGCAGCCGATGTATTGATGGCTGGAACAGCACCCGCGGCGACCGTGAGCCAGGAAGTAGAATCTCCGCATGCCCCGGAATTGTCCATCACAATCATCTTATACTGCCCGGCAGCAAGGTTGAATACATCGTAACCCGTGCCCACCACTCGCCGCGAAATGTCGATCCAGCTCACACCGGAAAACATTCCGTCATTGACTTTTACTCCCGTTATCGCCCCGTTGCTGAGCAGACAGCTGGTATTTTTTATCGTGCTCGCCGACGCATCAATGGCGGGACTGAGGTTCTTAATTTCATAAAACGATGAATAGATGGTACATGCTGCAGAGGTTACTCTTAGCCTGTACCTGCCTGCGGGCATATTTTGAAGGCATGGATTGGTGCCGACCACATTACCTCGTTCATCTTCCCATGCCCAGCTCTGACCCTCGCGAATGATCATCCCACAAACGGAGCCATTTGCAATGTTGCATCTTCCCGGACTCACCACCACTGCCGCAGAATCAATCCTTGGTGAAAGGTCCGGAACCGTGAAACTGAATTGTTCTTCGCAGGTGCCTTTGCCGATGGATAACCTGAAGAAATATTTGCCGGCGGGCACATTGTTCAGACAGGTGTCCGTGCCGACCACATTGCCATTCTGATCTTCCCATCGCCAGGTATTGCCACTTTTGATAACCAGTCCGCACACCGAACCGGTACTCAGTCCACAGGATGTGCCCTGGATCTGCATAATGGAGGTGTCAGCTTCGGGCCTCGAATATTCTGAACTGGCACCACCCCCGTCGGTGGAAGTGGCAACTACGTGATCATTCAGCAGCGCACCGGTGTATCGCCAAACGCCCGCCGCATCGGCCGTGACGGTGGCAAAGTATGTCTTGCCCTCGCAGCCGTTGCAGTCATCATCATAAAACAATTCAATCTCACTGTTTGGTTTGCTCGTGCCCTGCACCACACGAACCATTTCATTTACAATATTGATTGTCACAAAAGGCTGTGGTCTCCAAGGACCGGAATTGTAATGTGTCCAGTTCCTGATTTCTATAGCCCGCTTTTTATTGCAGTAGGTGCTGTTGTGCGTGATTTTTGTGCTGTTTGTTTTGTCGAGCAGCATGGCTCCCAGCTTCCAGTAGCGTATGATATTGCCGTCGGCGGTACTGACACCACCAATCCTTCCATCCAATGCGGAAAACGTAACCCTTATGGCAAGTCCATAGTTCGCATCTCTGAATGGCTGACCATTCGTTTCCCCGCCCAGAATGTTTTTCTCGACAACATAGTTGGTTCCCACTGAATCGATGGCGATTCCCAGCACCCTGTTTTTTCCTCCGATATAATTTGAAGCGATATATGGACTGGGTTGCTCACCCAGATTCATCCACAATGCCAGTCTTCTAACGGTAATGGCTACACCGGAAACGGCTTCGTCCGCCATGTCGCCGTTTATATCAACTCCAAACTTATTATTAACTATGGAAACCTTGTGGTCCACTCCTGGTCCGGTCATTTCTCCCTGCACAAAAATGTCGCTGACCGTTGAGTTGAAATAGTTCCCTTCCCCCGGAAGCAGGCCACCAATGGTGATCCTTGTATTTTTTGTGGCCGAAAAGGAAACGCCGTTGTTTGTGCGGCCCCCGTTCCTCCCCCCAAACTCCACCCCGGTGGCATCGGTATCGAAACCCAGGATATTGCTTTGCATCACAATTGCAGCCGATTTTCCAAAACGTGCATCGTAATTATCGTAGACAGCATGCGACCATCCGCTGATGACATTTCCGAAATCTGGCTTTCCGATTCGGATATTCGCCCCGTTTTGAATTTGAATCCCATACATCTCCGCGGGACGTACACCACTGCGATTGATGACGTTCGCCTTTAGAAAAAGTCCGAAAATGCTGACATCCGTCACATTATTCAGGTCAAACAACACCAGCGGCTCGGGATTTGGATAGACACCCTGGTAGCCGACGGTGATTTTTGCGTTTGAAACACCAAGGGCCGCACCGGACTGTGTAGTGCCATCGATGACAAGGTTTGAGCTGAATGCCGGTAGCGGGTTGCTGAAAGGCACCAGAATTTCCAGGGTACGCGCTCTCGAAATATTAAAATGGATAAAATCGGTAGTGGCAATGCCATTCGCATTTGCCTGTTCCAATGCATCACGCAAAGTGCCGGGACCCGAATTATTGACGCTGGTAACGATAAAAACTGCAGCGGGAAGCTGTTGGGCAACTAAAAGTGCCAGCCATAAGCATATTATTCTCCCCAAAACCATAGTGGTTCTCAAATATAAGATTTCAATTTCATCCCGTAACTTTGCCGACCATTAAAAACCCGGGAATCGCCCGGTTTTTAGTCCATCGATATTATGACAATCAGATACCGGGAATTTTCAGGCTTAAACCTTCCTGCAATTGAGCAGGAGATGCTCCGCAATTGGGATCAGCAGCAGGCTTTTGAAAAAAGCGTTGAGCTGAGAGAAGGTGCGCAGCCATTCGTATTTTATGAAGGTCCGCCGAGCGCAAATGGCCTTCCGGGTATCCATCATGTCATCAGCCGGACGCTGAAGGATCTGGTGTGCAGGTACAAAACCATGCAAGGCTTCCAGGTAAAACGAAAGGGTGGCTGGGATACCCATGGTCTCCCAATTGAACTGGGGGTGGAGAAAGAGCTGGGCATCACAAAAGAAGATATCGGGAAAAAGATTTCAGTAGAAGAATACAACAGAAAATGTCGCGAGGCAGTAATGCGCTATAAGGATAAATGGGATGATGTCACAAAAAAAATGGGATACTGGGTCGATCTGAAAAACCCATACATCACTTTTGAAAACAACTATATAGAAACACTCTGGTGGATACTGAGTGAGCTGTATAAAAAATCATTTCTGTACGAGAGTGTCAGCATCCAGCCATATTCCCCCGCGGCGGGTACAGGCCTGAGTTCGCACGAACTCAATCAGCCCGGCACCTACAAAATGGTAAAGGATACTTCAGTTGTTGCCATGTTCAAAGTGTTGAATGACGCGAAGAGTCAATTTCTTTTCGACGCAGCAGGTGATGACCAGGTGTTTTTTCTTGCCTGGACCACCACCCCATG
>JACMLD010000107.1 GCA_014379785.1 Chitinophagaceae bacterium | reverse complement strand
ACTCGATTTCAGCGGAAGATTCAATGCCACTACCAAACGGATGGTGCTGATAGAAAACAATCTGATGGAGTCCAAAATTCCTGTTTACTGTGTACCGTGTGTTAAAACATTTGATCTAACCTGGAGCCGTTCAGGAGGGGACGAAGTATTGACCGGAGAAAGCAAAGGCAGAGAATTTGGAAGCAATAAAGCCTGCCCATCGTATAAACTGACTTTGAAACGCGCGGCCAAATCAGATTTTGTGGTAGATGTTGAACAAAGTCCGGATCTAAGAGCGCTGCAAGCCAAGCTTGACCTGAAACCAAGAGCAAAGGAAATTGCGCAAACATTGATGCTCGACACTTCAGTAGTGAAAATTGACCTTTATGACAATGCGCAGATTGACAATGACACGGTGACGATTCTGCTCAACAACAAATTGCTTCTCTACAAACAGCGACTGACCGATAAACCGCTGACGATTGAATTGAATGCATTCCCCGGTACCGACTACGAGTTACTGATGTATGCAGACAACCTGGGCTCCATTCCGCCAAACACCGCACTCCTCGTAGTAACCGCCGGAAAGAAAAAGTATGAACTTTTTGTATCGAGTAGTGAACAGAAGAGTGCGGTGGTGAAGTTCCGATACCGGTGAGTTATTTTTTCCTCGGAATTTTTTCTGTTCTCATCGCAGCATGATACACAAAGCTTGCAACGATGGTTGCCGCCTGCCGTAGATCATCGGCCTGCAAATGATCAAAAGAATCCATATTGGTATGATGCGTTCTCGTGTTGTATTCAAGCTCATCCTGTATAAACTGAAAGCCCGGAAGTCCTACTCCGTCAAATGCCAGGTGATCCGTGCCGCCCGTATTCTGAAGCGTGACCGTATTTGCGCCGAGATCAGCGAACGGCGATAACCAGCTGCTGAATACAGGTTTCACCGCATCGTTTCCCTGGAGATAGATACCTCTTATTTTGCCGCTTCCATTGTCTAAATTAAAATAGACCGATAGTTTGTCGCCCGCAGTATTGAATTTTTTTGTGGTTGTATCGGTAAAATGATTTTTCACATAGTTGCGTGAACCATGGAGACCCTGCTCTTCGCCACCCCACAACGCAATGCGGATGGTGCGTTTTGGTTTTATGCCAATGGCTTTCAGAATGCGCATGGCTTCCATCATCACTGCACAGCCTGCTGCGTTGTCAGTAGCTCCTGTTGATGCATGCCATGAATCGAGGTGACCGCCCACCATTACAAGTTCCTCTTTGAGTTGTGGATCAGTACCGGGAATTTCTGCGATGACATTATAACCTTTCAGATCCTTCGCGTAAAATGTTGTTTTTACATCTGCTTCGAGGTTAACGGGTATGCTTGCAGCGGCGAGCCGGTAAAGGCTCATATAATCTTCGTATGCAAGTACGATGTCGAGAAAGTTTTCAGTTGAAGTGCCGGAATATGCTCCACCCCCCTGGACGAAGAGCGTACCGTCCCTGCCCCTGGTGGTAGCACTCAGTATGGCAATGGCACCTTCCTGTTTCGCCATCTCTTTTATTTTATTTAGCATGGCCACGGGACCACCCGGACCGCCGAAATTTCTTTGCCTTGCCGGCACCGCTTTCGGGTCGTATTCGCTCATTCTTTTGAGATCTTCGTCGCTGCGTCTCGAAGCATCTGCGGTATAGCTGGGTTTTAATGTATCGGCTCTTGGCAGAATAATGATGCGGCCTTTGAGTTTTCCCTTGTAAGTCAGAAGGGCTACGGAATCTTTTGCATCCACAATCAGCAGTTGCGCCTGCTTCATTCCACCGGTGCCGCTTGTCCAGGACTTTGGATAAGCAATCAGCGGCTTGTAATACGGTGCGGTCATCGCAATATAAGAACGTTGCAGATCCCATCCCTTGCCCCAGTCTCCCCAGGGTTCCAGTATGGCGTTTGAAAGTCCCCATTCGCCGAGTTTTGACTTTGCCCAGGTGGCAGCTTTTGTATAACCAGGCGAACCCTGCAGGCGAGGGCCATTGACATCTGTGAGGTAAAACGCGATGTCCATCACCTTTGAATTTTTCAATCCTTCGGTTCGGATCTTGTTGATCATGTCCATATCGGGCTGATCATTCTGTGCGGATGCAGCTACAGAGAATACTAAGAATACAGGCAGAAATAATTTTCTCATAGACTACAAATTAGTAAAAATATTGGACTGAACCTCCCAGCCGTCGGCAATTGCCCCGCGGCTGTGTTCCTGCTATTAGTTTGTATTGCATGAGTCTCTGGGTGTGAACGCAGGAACGAAGGCCGCTACGGGCAAGTTGCCAGACGGCTGGGTAAGATCACTCTGAAAGCGGTGAGGGGTGTTTTATAGTTAGCGAGCATCCTTTGAGATCGAAGTTTTCATTTGCATGAAATTTGGAAGCGGTGGAGGCGAAAACCAAAATCACCTGCTTGCATATTTTTCCGAATACAAATTTTAAAAATGAAGCCAACCATTTATCTACGCAGTTAAATGGAAATCCAAATTGAAATTGCAACCTTTAATCAGACCCCTCTAACCAAATTTT
>JACMLD010000106.1 GCA_014379785.1 Chitinophagaceae bacterium | reverse complement strand
CTGTTCCTGTTTTAAAAAAGAGTTATCGGAAAATTTTCCAATCACAGCATTCATTGCGTCTTCATTTTCATAAAGCATCTTGCGGAATGGATTTTCATAATCCTTTTCGCGGCTTTCGAATATTCCTTTTACCATCCACTCTCTGGTAGTCAGCGTTTTTTTCAGCAATGACGGCAGTGATTGGGCATTTTCTTTTTTAAGATTGATACCTTCTATTTTATAAAGCGCAGCGAGCGCATGTTCCAGTTTTTGATCGCTGTAGCTTTCTCCCTGTTTTTCATAAAAACGGTGTAACCCATCCCAGCCTTTGACCTTACCGGATTTAATGCCGTTGATTACTTTATCCATTTCCGGAACCGGGATCAGTTGGCCGCCTACATTTTTCCATTGCAGTAACTTTGGATTTGAGGGCAACGCCGCAAGCAGGTCAGCTTTATTTTTGAGGCCTTTTCTTTTGATAAAATCAAGCAATTGCACCGCAGCATAATAGCTGATCAATTCAGTAAAAATATTGTAGCAGACTGGCACCTTGAGCAACCTGACCGTACGGTTGCTGTTTTCTATGTCTTTGCCAATGATTTCAAGATTGTCAAGTTCAGGATGTTTGCTGTTGAGTAGGTCAGCGCCCTTTTTTGCTATTTCATTCTCATCAGGGAGCTTCCCATTTTTTTCAAACCAGGCTTTTCCTGTGAGCAGTTTGAATGTTTCGATAGAGGAAAGCATTTCATTGATACTGTCAGGCGCGAGAAAATCATATTCAATTGACTGGGTGCGATCAATCCGCTTGTCGCGATCCACATATTTCCAGGCATTCCTTGCCAGTGCATACATATTGTACATAAACCAGTAGCCGGGCATAACAAGCAGCTGGTTGGTGGATTCCTCATTGGCTACCAGCGAAAACGGGAAACCCATATCTATCTCAGCCGGATAGTCTCCCTTTGCAATGATGGTAAAGCTTGCGAACCTTGAATTGTGCTTGAGACTGACGCAGAGTCCAGGCCAGAAGCCGCGCCCCGCGACCAGTTCGCCATCCGGACTCCGGCTGTTGTGATTAGAACCAATGGTAGCGCCTGCTGCCATATTACTTTGTCCCATTATCAGCGACGCGCACAAAAAAGAGTTGTTGTGGTGTTGCTCGTGAGCAGGAAAGATGAGTGAGTTCAATACTTCGCAACAGGAGATGGTGGCATTGTTGCCGAGATAGGAATTGATCAGTCTTGCGCCATATTTCAACTGTGAATGAGAAGCCATAAAAAATCTGACTGCTTTCACTCCATAGAAAATCCGGCAGCCTTCTCCGATAATACCGTTTACCAGTTCACATCCTTCGCCCACCTGAGATTTTGCGTTAGCGTTGGAATTGACTGTCAGGTTTTTCAGTTTATTGGCGCCTTTGATATATGCGTCGGTACCAATCCACACATCTTTGAGTATGCGGCTGTTTTTGATCACTGTGCGGTCACCGATTTCTCCATAGTAACCCCTCATGGTATCAAAGCGCTGATCGGTAAAATCGCGGAATGTATCCTGCAGTTTGGTGTCATCCCGAAATTGGGTCCATAGCCATGCATCTCCCGGCAGCATACCATCGAAGGGGATGATACTCCTGCCTCCGTTCTCATTACACACTTCCAGCTTGATGCGGTTTTTCTCAGACTCACCATCTTTGAGAATACCATTGCCGAATCTGGCATGGTCGGTGGTGGCCACTTCATTTACATTCACAATCATCACCTCATTGCCAAGGATATAATGCGATAGATAATTGCAGTTGTCGATGACAATATTATTACCGAGGTCAGTACTGATGATGGTACTGTTATAGAGTCCCACAGGTCTGCGGAGATTGTGAAACTCCAGGTAAAATGATTCGAGGTTGCCAATCCGGACAAGGCCGAAAAATTTGCAGTTTTGTACAAGGTCGGTATTGAAAATATCAGAAACCATCACCTTGCTCCAGTTGTCTGATGTATTGAGGTTGGCTATGAGTGCATCTCTCTCAGCGCTTGTCAGGCTACGATACTTGATTCCGCTTTTGTTTTGTTGCCGGCGAAGATGGTATTCGTCCTTTCCTTTTGGAATAAACTGTTCAGGAATAAAATCGTAACCAAGCGAAGCAATCGGACTTTTAGTGATGATATTCATGGTCTACTCAACTGTAACACTTTTTGCAAGATTGCGTGGTTTGTCGACATCCAGATTTTTTGCGATACCCACATGATAGCTCAGCAATTGCATGGGTATGACGCTTAGGAGTGGTGCCACCAGTTCATCTGCTTCCGGCACAATCATGATGTCATCTGCCATCCCGGTAATGGTTTCATCGCCTTCGCTGATCACCGCCAGCACCATGCCTTTTCTCGCTTTTATCTCCTGAATATTGCTGATTATTTTTTCATGATAAGAATCTTTTGTGGCGACGAAAACCACCGGAAGATCTTTGTCGACCAGCGCGATGGGTCCGTGTTTCATTTCTGCTGCGGGATATCCTTCTGCATGGATATAGGAAATTTCTTTCATTTTCAAAGCGCCTTCCAGAGCGATTGGAAAGTTGTATCCGCGACCGAGATAGAGAAAGTCCTGCGCGTCTTTGTATTTATTGGCGATTCTTTTTATTTCGTCATCGTGCCTGAGGGCTTCGGCCACTTTTTCAGGAATTTCATGCAGTTCCTGCAAAAGGTGATTGTACCGTTGCTGATCAATCGTTCCTTTTTCCCAGGCTATTTTCAGGGCAATCATGATGAGAACAGCGAGCTGGGCCGTGAATGCTTTTGTGCTGGCAACCCCTATTTCGGGACCGGCATGAGTATAGGCACCGGCATGAGATACGCGGGCAATGGAAGAACCGACCACATTTACGACGCCAAAAATAAAGGCGCCATTTTCTTTTGCTTTTTCAATGGCTACGATTGTATCCGCAGTTTCTCCGCTTTGAGAGATGGCAAAGATGACATCGCCTTCGCGGACAACGGGATTGCGGTATCTGAACTCTGAAGCATATTCTACTTCGACCGGAATGCGGCAGAGTTCTTCGAAGACGTATTCTGCTACCAGTCCCGCGTGCCAGCTGGTGCCACATGCAACCATTACAATGCGGTTGGCGGATGTCAGTTTTTCAATATTTTTTTGAACACCTGCCATGGTGATGGTCCCCGCTGCCACATCCAGTCTTCCGCGAAGACAGTCGAAGATGGTGGCTGGTTGTTCAAAAATTTCTTTCAGCATAAAATGATCATAGCCACCTTTTTCTATAGCCGCCAGTTCGAGATCAAGTTTCTGAATAAAAGGAGTGAGTTTTTCGTTGCCGAGATTTTTCAGAACCAGTTCATCTGCTTTTATGATCGCCAGTTCGTAATCGTTTACATAAACGACTTCTTTTGTGTATTCGATGATGGGGGAGGCGTCTGAAGCCAGAAAATGTTCACCCTTGCCCACGCCGATAACGAGCGGACTTCCTTTTCTCGCTGCGATGATGGTGTCTGGATTGTCGTGGTCGAGGAGGATGATCACATAGGCACCGACAACACGTTTCAATGCAATTCTCAATGCTTCTTCAAGACCGCATTCGTTGTGTTCCTGGATATCCTGTATGAAGTTTAGCAGCACTTCGGTATCGGTATCGCTGTGAAATTTGTATCCTTTTTTTGTGAGTTCCTGTTTGAGTTGCGTATAGTTTTCGATGATGCCGTTGTGGATCATGGCGAGCTTGCCATTGGCGGAGGTATGCGGATGCGCGTTGCGATCGCTGGGTTCGCCATGAGTGGCCCATCTTGTATGACCCATGCCTGTATTTGCATGCAGGTCTTTTCCGATCAGTGAATCTTCGAGTTCAGCAACCTTTCCTTTTTTCTTGTAAACTTTCAACCCTTTGTTGAGGAGTGCAACTCCTGAGCTGTCGTATCCACGATATTCCAGTCTTTTGAGTCCTTTCAATACGATAGGGTAGGCCTCGCGCGGGCCGATATAAGCAACAATACCACACATAAATTCAGTCTTTAATCAATGGTAAAAAAATGGTAGCACAATATTATCAAAAAAAACGCGGGTTGCCGGGAAAGCATTGACTTTTAAAGCGTTTGCTCGTGATCATTCACATAGTACTAACAAGGAGAAACCGCCAAAAAACCGCACCGCAAAATCTTTGTTGATCGCATAGAGCGCACGGATAAATATGTTTCTTGTTTTGGCAGCGAATGAATGATGGAGTTCGAGACACCAGGGCGTGTATCTCCAGTCGATGATTTTGTATCCGCAGTCTTTCAGCGTATCGAGTGCCGTGTCTTTGGTGAAGTAGTGAAGATGTCCGGCTGTCCTGCGTTTGCCGCTGAGGCGGTTTTTTCTGAAAACGTCTATGATATTTATGTCAAGCGGGATATGCATGATTTTGTATCGTGCCCTGTCTTTTTGTTTTTCCAGAAAACCGATATAGTCGGTCACATGTTCGAAAACGTCTACCAATAACAATAGATCCACCTTCGGTAAATCCGTCCCGATATCTGCGTGAAAGTGCAGGTTTGTGCGTTCTTTTATTTTTGCTTTTTCGAGTGCCTGGTTTGAGATTTCATAGCCATCGAACTGAGCTTTTGGAAATGTATTGCTGAGGATTTTCAAAACCTCTCCAGTGCCGCAACCTATTTCTATCACCGTGCCCAGTTTGAGGTGATTGGCATTGATCATTTTTTCGATATGCCGCGCTTTGAAAGGAGCATCTTCTTCATGCCATGTTGGGTGAAGGGCGAGGTAGTGGCCGTTGGTATAGATTTCGGATTGGTTGATGGGTTGGTTGGTTTGTTGAATAGTTGAATAGTTGAATAGTTGATTCGTTGACTCGTTGACGGGGTGCAGTCATGCCGAGCGCAGCCGAGGCATCCCCTGCCGTTGCTCCGAGTACCGGCAAGTGACCCCTCGACTCCGCTCCGGGGTGGCCGCTATTTCAAATTTGTTTCAAACAATTTCAATATCCGTTTATATTCATCGGTCCAGCTACTTGGCTCTACGAATCCATGATCCTCCATCGGATAACCAGCGAGTTCCCAGTTGTCTTTTCCGAGTTCTATCAGTCTTTGAGCAAGTTTTACTGCATCCTGATAATGAACATTCACATCCACCATACCATGACAGATCAGCAAATGATCCTGCAGACCCGCTGCATAGTAGAACGGTGAACTTTTTCTGTATGCGATGCTGTCGGTCGCCGGCTCATTCAGGATATTGGCGGTGTAGCCATGATTGTATTGCGCCCAATCGGTGACGGGTCGGAGCGCTGCGCCGGCCTTGAATGTGCCGGGCGATGTAAACAGGGCCATGAGTGTGATAAATCCACCGTATGATCCACCGTATATGCCTATGCGCTTTGGATCCACCCCTTGTTTTTCTGTGAGCCATTTGGCAGCATCCAGATGATCGCTCAGATCTTTTCCACCCATAAAACGGTAGATGCCCGTCCGCCAGTCGCGGCCATAGCCGGCACTTCCGCGATAGTCGATATCCAGAACGGTATATCCGGCATCGGCCAGCAGGTTGTGAAACATGTATTCTCTGAAGTAGCTGCTCCACCACTTGTGCGCATTCTGCAGATAGCCGGCGCCGTGAACAAATATCACAGCCGGTTTCGAAGGATGCGGATTGGCAGGTTTGTAAAGTCGGGCGTATACAGGTACACCGTCTCTTGCAGTGATGGTGGTCAATTCAGGATCGCGCCATGCATAGGATGAAAATTCAGCGCTCGCTGCTTTATTGGTTATTTGAATTGCTTTTGCTCCTGGTTTATTTTCCTGCACAAACAGCTCCCATGGTTTGTTGCTGTAGGAATATAAATAGGCAATAGATTTTTCATCGGGAGAAAGCGATACCTGTGCAGCACCGGTCATGGAGGTTAGTCTTTCTGCTTTGCCGCCGGTAACAGGTAGCCGATAGAATTGTTGCTCGCCCGGATGAACCTCGTTACTGCTCAGATAAAAATATTTTTTGTCTTTGCTCAGTATCGTCTGCTGTACCTCATAGTTGCCGGAAGTAATGGCTTTCTTTTCTTTTGTAGAAGCGTTGAAAGTGTATAGCTGTGAATAACCGGTTGCTTCGGATTGGAACCAGAAGCTGTTGTCGTCGATCCATCCGGTGTTGCCACCGCCAAATCCACCGCCAATACCGGGTCCGCCTATCCATGCGTCATCGTGCTGGCGATCCGCGAGCGAGAGTTTACCTGTCTTCGGGTCGAGTATCATCAGCCAGCGGTCTTTGTAGTCGTGCGAACGCAGATCTACTATCGCATAATTTCCTTTCGGCGACCAGGATGCGGAAAGAAAATTTACGCCACGGTTGACCGGTTTCTTATTTTTTTCTTCCCAAACCTTTGGATAGTCTTTTACATAAGCAGGAATGTCGCGGATGCCTGGGATCGAATCCACCCGGATATTGTATACCGTGTCTTCTATGGTATCGAACAAAAACATTTCCTGGGTTCCCTGTACTGTGCCGACTTTTGTACGTCCGAATATATCTTCTGTAAATCCGCTTTCGGTTACAAAACTCGGTATGATGGTATTTTTGCCGGGAAGGTTACGCAAGAGTCGGCCTGTGATGAAACGCCCGTCTGGACTGATGGTGAGGCCAAAGAGGTTTTTATCCTCGGTATAGATGGTGCGTAATTCTTTTCTTTTTGGCAACGCATTGATCATGCTGTCGTTCGCATCTTTTTTTTGCTTTCTGCTGCGCAGTACTTCAAAATTTCTGAGCTGATCTTCTCTGAGCCATTTTTCCTGCACGGTGGATGTATCTCTTCTTATTCTTGGAGCCGCCATGCCGCGTTGAAAATTTGTAAGCTGGGTGGTGAGTCCGGTCGCGATGTCCCATGCATACAGATTCTGACTTCTTGTAAAAACAATTTTTGTATCGTTGAAAGAAAATTTTGGAGAAGACTCAAATTCAAATGTCTGCGTAATGCGCCTTTGCTTTGCGGTCTTTGCATCCGCCATCCAGATGTCTCCGTCTTTTGAAAAGGTGTAGGCTGTATTCGCTGTGTTGTATTCCACATTGTTCTGCATCACGGTGGACTGCCGCTGTTCGTAGGTAGATTTTTGTGGAGTGGAATTCTCTTTTGTAATAAAATATATCGAATCGCTCATCGACTGATCAGGGTTCCAGCTGAAGAAAAGTGTCTTGCCATCATTGCTCCAGTTGAGTGAAGAGGGAGAACTGCCGATCCATTTTGGGTCGCGCATGATTTTTTCAACCGTGAGTTTTTGAAGCGTATTTTGGGAAAGGGCAATATTTGTGGAACAGATCAGTGCCAGCAAGAGGATTCTCATATTGTAGTTTTGAAATTTAAAGATAAGGCAACCGCGATAGATACTATCCCAGCACGCTGGTGAGAAATGCGTATGCAAAGGAAAAATAAATAACCAGCCCGGTGACATCCACGAGGGTGGCCACAAAGGGTGCTGATGACACGGCAGGATCGGCGCCAAGTCTCTTAAGAAGGAGCGGTAGCATGGATCCGCAAAGGGTTCCCCATAGTACAACCCCTACCAGGCTGCAGCCCACTGCCAAGGCGATATTGGAGGAATATGGACCATAAACATCCGGAAAGAATTTCGCCCAGATGATGATTCGGACAAATCCAATTATTCCAAGCACCGCACCCAGCATGATTCCGGAAAGAATTTCACGACGCATAACGCGCCACCAGTCTGCCAGTGTTATTTCTCCTACGGCCATTGCCTGGATGATGAGGGTAGAGGCTTGTGAACCGCTGTTACCCCCACTCGATATGATGAGCGGGATAAAAAGAGCGAGGACGACGAGTTTTGAAATTTCATTTTCAAAAAACCCCATGGCCGTGGCCGTCAGCATTTCGCCGAGAAAAAGGACTACCAGCCAGACGATTCGTTTTTGAAAGAGTTTGAACAGTGGGATTTCGAGGTAGGGCTCGTTGAGTGCTTCCGTACCTCCGAATTTTTGCATGTCCTCACTGAACTCTTCATTTGCAACCCAGAGCACGTCATCGATGGTGACTATCCCGAGCAGCAGGTTATTGTTGTCTGTAACGGGCAGGGCCACCCTGTTATTCATTTTAAAAATCTGGTTGGCCGTTTCCTGTTCGTCGTGCACATTTAGCGAGATGAACCGGTAGTCGATGATGTCGCCGACTTTTTTCTCGGGACTGGCAAGAATGATTTCCCTGATCCGCATGTCATCGATGAACCGGCCTTTGTCGTCCACCACATATATCACGTCGATCGTTTCGCTATCGCGACCCTCTGTGCGTATATGTGTGAGAACTTCCTGGACCGTCCAGTCGATTTGCACTGAGATATAATCGGGCGTCATCAGACGGCCCACGCTTCCTTCCGGATAACCAAGCAGGGAAAGCGTGATTTTTCTTTCTTCGGGATCGAGTGTTTTGATGAGTTCTTTTACGACTTCACTGGGGAGTTCTTCCAGGAATGCGGTGCGGTCATCCGCCGGCAGTTCGTTGAGGAGTTCAGCGCTCGTGAGTGGCGGCAGCTCCTGGATGATGTTTTTCTGGGTAGCGAAATCGAGGATTTTGAAAACCTTTGCAGCCCGGTGTACGCTCATATTTGCTACGATCTGACTTTCGTAGTCGGGAAATTCGCCGATGAGTTCAGCCACATCACTGATGTTCTGATCGTTCAGAAATTCCTTTATGCGGAGTACATTTTCACTTTGTACGGCCTCCAGAAACTGCTCCTGTATGGTGGGCTGATCCAACTCCATTGTCATCACCCAAATGTATTGGATTTTTGGAACTTGGAGGGTTAGTTGATTAGTTGACTGGTTGATTCGTTGATTAGTTGATCCGTTGATCCGTTGAGTCGTTAAAAGACAGGAAGTTGCTATCTGGATGCCCATGCAACGGATCAACCATTCAACTAGTCAACCATTCAACAGATCAACTAATCAACTAATCAACCAATCAACAGATCAACTAATCAACCATTCAACAGATCAGCTAATCAACCAATCAACCAATCAACT
>JACMLD010000105.1 GCA_014379785.1 Chitinophagaceae bacterium | reverse complement strand
TAAAAATCAGCGATGTGCCTATTCTTTCGCGTGATTCAAAAATTTCAAATGGTATTGTTTACCAGATGGAAACGGTCCTTGAATAAAAACCGTTTCTAAAAGAATTCCTGAATATAGCTGTCATCTCGAGCGTAGCGAGAGATCCCGATAATTACTTCGAGACTACCAATCCGGATCTCTCGCTGCGCTCGAGATGATCAGTACCCAGCTGATCAACCACTCAACTATCCACCTCTCCCTACAACGTCGCCGCACACCTCCACTTGATCGAATTTTTCGGAAAGCCTAACTTTTTTCACCAAAAAATGCGGCTATGGCGGGAAAACTGATCAAAATCATCTGCTTGCCTCTTTGTGCTCATTTGCTGAGCGGGTTCAGGGCGCTACTTTTGGTCCATGCCTGAAGTAATGACAATGCCGATAATGAGGACGAGTACGATCAGAGATATACAGGTGGGATTCACTGCCCTGTACCCCTATCTGTCTCTTGATTTTTATAAATACACCGGAGGGCGATTTGGGTCATCGACAAGATTAAAACTTAATAAGTCTCTTTCCCTGGAAAGTGTAGGATTGAAGAAAGATGGCTCTTTTCAAATCGCCGAAACATTGACCGTAGGGTCACTTGAAGAAACATTTTTGAAGGACTTCGGATTGTATGTACAGGTTTCCAGAAAATCCGGCACCGTCTGGCTGGAGACAACAATGACAGACAATTGGACGCTGCTTCAGCAAAACGTGCATGGACAGGAACTGTCAGAACCAAAAGTTCCGGACAAGGAACGTACTGAGTAAAATCGAATACTAAAACAGCAGTGCCTTGAGCTTCTCAGGATCGCTGATTACTACCTTGCCATCTGTGATTACAATTAACTTTTCTGACTTGAAATCACTGAGGGTCCTGATGAGCGATTCGGTAGCTGTTCCTATATAGTGAGCAATATCGTCCCTTGATATTTCTATGGGCCTGGAACCCGAACCGGGATTGTATTTCTGATAGATATCGATGAGCGCTTTTGCCACTCTTTTTCTGAGAGAGCTATATGCAAGGCTGAGGAGTCTTTCCTCTTTCTGGCGCACATTCTGCGTGATGATTCTGATAAACTTTATTGCTACGTTAATATCAGTATTGATCATCCGGAGAAAATCCTCTTTGGGTATTTGCATTATCTCTGCTTCCTCCAGAACCACCGCACTGTCCTCATAATTGCGATCTTCTATCAGTGCATGAAAGCCCAAGAAATCTCCTTCTGAAAAAATGTCCGTAATGTATTCTTTGCCGTCCTCATGCGTTTTATAGACTTTTACTTTGCCCTTAGTTATATAGTAAAGAAACCGTGGCCTTCTGCCTTCCTGGTATAATTGAAGTTTTTTTGAATAGTTTTCAACTTCGTACTGATCGGCAAGATTATCCAGGAGCCCGCTGTCTTTTACATCTTTCAAAAATTGGGAGACGCCTTGTTGTGAACTGGCGTATTTCTCCTGAAAAACCTGGTTCTTTTTCAACCGAACCTCGATTGCATTCAGCAGCTCAATGTCCTCAAATGGTTTTGTGATATAATCATCTGCGCCCATTTCCATTCCCTTGCGCAAATCTGTACGTTCTGTTTTGGCACTGAGAAAAATAAAAGGAGTAAACTGTGTTTCCGGATTTTTTCGGATCAGATGTAAAACCCCATATCCATCAAGTTCCGGCATCATGATATCACAAACAATCAGATCCGGCTTGTTTTTCAATGCCTGTTCCACTCCTCGTTTTCCATTCTCCGCAGTGAATGTTTGATAACCGGCAAGGTCCAGAATCTCAGCTGTATTTTCCCGGATATCGGGGTTGTCGTCAATTACAAGAATAGATTTCATAATCATTGTTTTTCGGGAATAATGATTTCCACCGTGGTGCCTTTGTTTAATTCGCTTTGTACATGCACTTTTCCGCCGAGCAGATCGGTATAACGTTTTACAATGTGCAATCCCAGCCCCGTGCCGGTTATATTCATTGCGTTGGCTCCCCTGAAAAAACTGGAGAACAGAAATTCCTGGTCATCGTTTGCGATTCCAATGCCGTGGTCAATGAACTTAATAATAGTTTCGCTGTTTTTTCTTTCGGCACTTATGATAATTTCACTTCCTTCCGAAGAAAATTTGATTGCATTGGTGACAAGGTTAATAAAAATGTTTTTCAGAAGTTTCTTATCAGTATGAATGGTGTGCTCGCCCTCATACAAAAAATGGATGACCTGATCTTTTTTCAGCAAACCATGAAGGTCTTCAACGGTCTCTGCCATAAAATTGTTGAGGTCAAAACCGCTGATATTGATTGGCACCTTTCCTTCATCCAGCCTGCCAAGAGAAAGAAAATCCTCGAGTATATCATTCAGATTTTTTACGGAGTTGCGAATTTTTTCCAGGTGTCTGTCGCGTTTGGGTTGGTCATCTGAAGTCTGGTATTTCGCGAGCAGTGAGACGGAAGACAAAACCGTGCTTAACGGCGTCCGAAATTCATGGGAAGCCATAGAGACAAAGCGGCCTTTGATTTCATTCAACTGTCTTTCTTTGTCGAGTGCATCGCTGAGTTCCTCCTGAGATTCTTCAAGCCTTTGCAATGCCTCCTTCAAAATCATTGTACGTTCTTCCACTTTTACCTCGAGGTCGCTGTTCAGCTTTCTTAGCTGTGTAGTGACGTTTTCCAGTTCGGCCGTTTGCCGTACCATATTCTGCTCAATGATTTTTCGGTGTGTGATGTCTACGATAAAAGCGATTACGAACAACTCCTCGTTTTTCACATAATGACTGAGGCTCACTTCTACTGGTATTTCAGTACCATCTTTTCTTTTCCCATGCAGGTCTCGACCATGGCCCATCACACGGTTCGATGGTTTGGCGTAAAAGCCATCCCTGAGCAGGTGGTGATTGGGTTTAAATTGATTGGGTACCAGCACTTCAATGAGTTGTCCAATGAGTTCTGAATTGGTATATCCAAAAATTCTTTCAGCAGCAGGGTTTATCAAAACAATTTGTCCTCCTTTACCGGTAAGAATGATTCCTTCTGTGGCATTCTCAAAGAGAGATGTCATGTGCGCCTGATCGAGCATACGATTGTGAGAATTAGGAAGGGTAAATATACAGGAAAGCTATGCCTGTTCCATCACTACAAATCCCGCCAGCAATACTTCATACACCAGGCTCAGATACCGTTGAAGGTTGGCATCTATTTCTTTTAGTTTCTGATATGCTACGCGATTTGTGACACAGGCACTGGATGGGATATTAAAGTTGTCGGTGAGCTCTCGAATGATCCACAATGTCCGTTGCCAATCGATGTATTCCCGTTTCAGTTGGGGGAATGATTTGCGCAGGTCCCGCAATGTCAGACTGCTGACTGTGTCTTTGCGCTCAAGGTTTGTCAGGGCTTTGACCGTTGGAAAGAGGACTTCTTCATTGCGTTGCAGTTGCAATGGCAATTCATTTGCGAGTTTTCCAACCGTTTCTTTCAATTGGACCAATCCGGAAAATTTTTTTTCATGGCCTTGTGCAAAGCGTGTTACATATTCGTATGCAAGCGGAACTGCTGATCTCAGGTAGTCGTGGTAGGTGTCTGTGATATAGTCTGCAATAGAGTTGCGGCTCCAGTCTGTGACATCAGGGTCTTGCCGCGGTATGACGGTTGTGGTTGCTTTATTCAACAGCGGGAGAACGTTTTCTATTGAGAGCCCCTTGAGAGTACATGCCATCTGAAGAGGCTGGCGGCCACCGCAACAAAAATCTATTTCGAGTTTGGTAAATACTTCCGCAGTCCGGTAATCATGGAGCACAATATCAGTAATGGTTTGGTCGGGAGAAATCATATATTTTGGCATATTCAATGTGGTAACTTGCATAAAAACTAGATTTAGCTAATATTATTCAGTAATATTTTGGACCTGCCATCAATTAAATGTTTAAATTGAGTTGTGGTTAGAAAGTTGTTCCATTCAGTACGAAGTGGTTCAACCGTGTGGTGAAGCGGACATGGTTTTTTATTGTTGCAGGACTGAAATCTGAGTATACAGGAAAACATGTCGTTTAATTCCCCGGTCAGTACCGCAACTGACATAAGAGTTGTATCAAGTGTTTTTTGATTAATACTGAACCCCCCGCTGTGACCTTTGGCAGAATCCAGATACCCCTCTTTCACAATTTTCTCCATGACCTTGGCGAGAAAATATCTGGGTGCGTTTAATGTACGGGCGATTTCGCCCAATTGAATATTTCTTTCGCGGCTTGTATGAAGGGCTACATAAAGTATGCCGCTCACTGCATATCCGAAGGATTTGGAAAATGTCATTGTAGTGTAAAAGTAGCAGCCCCTATCACGTCAACGCATGACAAGGATCATGTGATATTTTGAAGTTCGTCATCCCCCAGGCCTTCGTCAACAGATAATTTTGCCGCATAAGAGACACAGGTGTCTTTTGAGTGCGGGCGTTTATTTAACAGCTTTTCTCTAACGCAACCATCATTATAGAACCAAACTTTAGTTTTTTATGAAACGCAAATCAATCATCATCACCGCAATCCTCTTCACCGGTATTCTCTTTGTAATTGCCTGCGGAAATGAAAATTCAGGCAAGGAATCAACGGATCAAAAGGCAGACGCTCCAAAGGAAGATGCCAGCGCGCAAACCGAAGTGCATGGCACTCAGATAAAAGAAGGAGATGTGAAGCTGGGCAACCCGCTCGACAAGAAAATGATAGCTGAGGGACAGGCTACTTACGACATGAAATGTCAGTCCTGTCACAAGTTAACCGATGAAAAAGTAGTCGGACCAGGATGGAAAGATGTTACAAAGCGCAGAACTCCAGTCTGGATTATGAATATGATCACCAATGTAGAAATGATGCTGGAAACGGATCCCGAAGCACAAAAGTTATTGGAGCAGTGCCTTGTCAGGATGCCAAATCAGAATATATCTACTGAAAACGCCCGTGCCCTGGTTGAATTCATGCGTAGTAATGATGGAGAGAAATAGAATTAGAGAACGCAACCGGTAAAAACGATTCTTAATGTTTAAATACATAAATCATATGAAATGTTTTTTCAGACCGCTGTTAATGGTATCCTTTGTCCTGCTTGCAGTTTCTGCCATGCAGAGTTGCAAGCCAAAAGGAACACAATCTGCGGTAACCGGTGACGCCGCTAAATCTTATGTTGCCCCAGGCAAATACGACGAATTCTATAACATTGTTTCCGGAGGCTTCAATGGTCAGATTGCGGTTTACGGCATACCTTCCGGCCGCCTGTTCCGTATCGTTCCTGTGTTCTCACAATCAGCGGAAAGCGGTTACGGGTACAGCGAGGAAACAAAACCGATGTTAAATACATCACACGGGTTTGTACCCTGGGATGACCAACACCATATCGCGCTGTCGCAAACGAAAGGCGAGCATGATGGTCGCTGGGTCTTTGCCAATGGCAACAATACACCAAGACTGGCCCGCATTGACCTCACCACTTTCCGCACTTCGGAAATTTTGGAGATACCAAACAGCGCAGGCAACCACGCGTCTCCTTTTATCACTGAAAATTCAGAATACATTGTCGCCGCAACACGATTCAGCGTGCCTCTCGATGATCAGAATGGTGATGTACCCATCAACACATACAAGCAGAATTTCAAGGGTTCTATCAGCTTTGTCTCGGTCAACCCCACATCAGGAGAGATGAACATCGCCTTTCAGATACGCACTCCGGGAGTCAATTTTGATCTTTCCAGGGCAGGAAAAGGAAAATCACATGGCTGGTTCTTTTTCAGCTGTTACAATTCAGAAAAGGCAAATACACTTTTGGAAGTGAATGCGTCTGCCAAAGACAAGGATTTCGTAATGGCGGTTAACTGGAAAAAAGCGGAAGAATATCTGAAAGCGGGAAAGGCTAAAAAGGTTGCGGTAAACTATGCACACAACATATACGACGAAAACACGCACTCCGCCACATCTACTATGCTGAAGGAAGTGCTCGTGCTCGACCCCTCAGATTGCCCAGATATGATGTATTTTATTCCCTGTCCTAAATCACCACACGGAACAGATGTTGATCCAACCGGTGAGTATATCGTGGCATCGGGCAAACTTGCAGCAAGCATCCCTGTATTCTCATTCACCAAACTACAAAAAGCCATTGCCGACAAGGCGTATGACGGTGAATACGACGGTATACCTGTAATTAAATACGATGCTGTCCTGCACGGTGAAGTAGTAAAACCCGGACTCGGACCATTGCATACAGAATTTGACGGCAAAGGAAATGCCTATACTTCCATGTTTGTATCTTCTGAAATTGTGAAATGGAGAATAAGCGACCTGCAGGTGCTTGACCGTGTGCCGACTTATTATTCCATTGGCCACCTTTCCATTCCTGGCGGACCAACAGCTAAACCGCATGGCAAATACATGATCGCTTACAATAAGATTACAAAAGACCGCTATCTGCCTACCGGACCTGAACTAACGCAAAGCGCCCAGTTGTTTGATATCACGGGCGAGAAGATGAAACTGTTGCTAGACTTCCCAACCACCGGCGAACCACACTATGCAGAAGCAATCCCCGCCGGTTTGCTGATGAATAAGCAGAGAAAAATTTATAAAATCGAAGAAAATACACATCCTTATGCAGCAAAAGGCGAGGGCAAAGCCAAAGTGGAACGCAAGGGCAACCAGGTGCATGTATGGATGACGGCTATCCGCTCTCATCTTACGCCAGACAATATTGAAGGCGTAAAAGTGGGAGATGAAGTTTATTTCCATGTCACCAACCTCGAACAGGATTGGGATGTACCCCATGGTTTCGCCATCAAAGGTGCAAACACCGCTGAAATATTGGTTATGCCCGGCGAAACACAAACCCTCAAATGGGTCGCAGAAAAAG
>JACMLD010000104.1 GCA_014379785.1 Chitinophagaceae bacterium | reverse complement strand
TTGCCAGGTCAAGTTGCGGTTCTGCCTGTGTGAGGGTAAATGTCTTTCTGTAGACGGCATATCCCGAAAATGAAATGACAACCCTGCATTCTGTATTAAAAGGGAGGGATGGCACGCGGAACTCTCCGTCGGGATTACTGAGGCGATAAGTAATGAGGGCCGTATCTGCGGCTTTGAAAATGGTCACCGTGGCAAGGGCCAGGGGTTGTTTTGCGGCAGTATCTACAATTTTTCCTTTTAATGTTCCCTGTCCCGATGATGAATAACATAAAAGTACAAGGGCAGTCAAAATGCAGATGGCTGTTCTCATGTAAAACTAGATTGAATGCACAATATACGACAGCATTCGTACTAGCAAAACAGGCAGTCTTTTTTTGGGATCAGTGGTCAAATTTGGGGATGAACTGAAATTATTTGTCGAACATCAGTTCTTTGACCTTTTCCTTGTCTTCTTTTTCTTTTTTGAGATCAAACATCGTCCCGAAAACACGGTCCCAGAGTGTGGTACTAACGCCAAAGCCCATGTGCTCGTCTTTGTAGTGATGCAGATGATGGTTGCGCCAAAGGGGTTTCATCCATTTATAAGGGGGATTCCACGCGTGGATGGCGAAATGCATGGAGCCATAAATCAGGTATCCCAGAATAAAACCTGGATAGAACAGGTAAACATGGTCACCGAGTGTAAAAAACTGAATGACGAACAGTACCGATGCCAGGATAAGGCTGGGGACAGGCGGCATAAACAAGCGTTCCTGGTCTCTCGGGTATTCATGATGGTTGCCATGAATGATATAGGAAATTTTCTTCGCCTTTGGATTTTCACTTACGAAATGAAAAACATAGCGGTGAAAAAAGTACTCAAACAGTGTCCAGAACAGCATTCCACCCAAAAATATCATGGCCATATATCCGAAAGTAAAATGGAATTTTACGCGCGCCCAGTATAACAGACCAATGATTATGGGCAGATACATTCCCCAGATTACTGCGGGGTGTGTTTTTGTCAGGACCTCCAGGTATTGACTTTCAAAAAGCCTGGCCTGTCCTTTATTTTTTATCTTCTCAAACTTCATAACGCTCCTTTGATTTTACAAAATTACAAAAAATCAATTTTTTTCGCATCAGGGGTTTGGTAAGAGCTGGGGTATTGTGACAAATTTATACCCCTTTTTTTGAAATTCATCAATAAAGGCGGGGAGCATATGGTAAAACTTTTCTTTTCTGGCGGGGTCCGTGCCGATGTGGATGAGGAGAATGAATCCATTCAGCCCGGCCGCATTTTTTTTGTGAAATATTTTTATGGACTGATATATTTCTGCATTGGTACGGTAATTTTTCATTACAGGCGTGGTATAGTCTGCATGACTGATGGTGCCGGGAGAAAAATTGATCAGCTGCAGACCCAGTTGTTTCGTCCAGGAGGCAATGGTGTCATTGTACCATTCAAAGGGAGGAAGAAAGAACTGGTTTTTTCCGTTGTCGATCCCGGATTTTCGGATAGCCGCGAGGTTTTTGTTGAGGTCGCCCTCAAATTCCGTTCTGGTCACCAGCAGACTGTCCCGCCTGCTCCAATCGCAGTAAAGCAGGTGATCATAGGAGTGAGGCCCGAGAAAATGCCCCCCTTTTTTTAATGCTTCGACTGTATTTTTAAAATCCGGATTGTCGTAAAACCTGCCTGTAAGGAAAAACGAGGCTTTGATATTCTTTTTCTTTAGCGCCTTCGCAATGAAATCACCCCCGTCATTGTATTCGTCCCCGGTAAAAACGAGTGAAATATTTTTTGCCGTGCTGTCACCTCTTATAATCGCTCCTTTGAAAAGCGTCAGCGCTTTTTTTTTACTTTTTTCTCTCCCTGTTTGCTGGCAAGCAGGTATATCAGCGAAGCAGTTCCGTCCATTGTTGGTTCGTTCGTGCTGTAATCACCGTAGTCGTCGTGATAAACAGCCAGATTGCTCTGAAATTTTTCATACTCATCGGGCTCCATTAGTTGTATTCCTATCAGGCTTCTGTAAATACTGGTATAAACCGGACCATCAACCAGGCCGCCGTCTATCGGATATTTTTTAAGATGCGTAAATGCGGAATGTGGGTCTGACGGTGTGTCCCCTATTGAGGGAAGTCCATATACCATGCTTGTACCCCAGGGATTGACTCCAAACAGCCAGTCAAAATTTGCCTGCTCCAATTCTTCGAACTTATCATCACCCGTCAGTTGCCGGTACCATGCGCATTGTATGGCAAAAGAAGTTGTCAGATTATTGCTGCACCATATAAAAGGAATGCCGCGATAGAAAGCATTTCTCACCGCTTTTTCGTTCACCTGCTGAATGCCTTGCCTGTAAAAGCCAATCAATGCATCTTTCTTTTTTCCGCTTACTGACTTTGCGAGTTCAAAATGTCCGGGGTTTATAAAAGGATACCATTGATAGTGGTTTGCCGTATCTGCCCCCAGCCATTTGGTGACGGGCTCCAGGTTGGCATGCGCAAAGGCGGAGTCGAGCATGGATTTGTTTGCTGCCTGCCTTCCGAGGCTTGCAAAGGCAAGTTCCATGTCGTCATTCCAGTTTTCTTCGGCATATATGTACGGCGACCTTACCGAAGCCGTCTGACAAAACCCGGGCTTTGCGATGCCGAGCGCGAGTGCTGTCTTCGACTTTTCGCGCATCTGCCGACTGAAAGAGGCATTTTTTTCCTGAAAAATTTCTGCAGCCAATGCAAATGTGCTGGCAAATTTGCCGGCGGTGGAAGCAACTCCCGTTGTTGCATTCATAAACTTTCCTCTTACTTGTGGTTTGCCGGTGCAGAAATAAACCGGTCGCTCAAATCCACGGCCATAATAATTGGTGTCTTCCTTTGGAATCCGCATTTTCATATGATCCCGATCGTCGCCCAGCTGGTTAAAGAGCCAGTCTTCTTTGGGATGCATTTTTGAAAGCCAGTCGAGTCCCCATTTCGCTTCATCCAGGACATCGGGGATACCGTTTTTTCCATCGAGTCCATTCGCCGATTTGATATCAGCAAAGACGGCGGGATAGTCGCGCGCTGCAGCCAGGAGGTGCCAGGTAGCATTTGCAGTTGTGGTACTGTATTGCAGATAGTCGCTGGCATCGTGCCATCCACCTGTCACATCGATGTGCGTGCTGTCGGCCACAGGTGCGTAAAGTGTATATCCATCATGCGTGTGACAGGAATCTTTTAGAAATGGATTGAAGCCACTACGCTGCTGCCTCATATAGCGGAGACAAAAATCGGCGGCGCTGTTGTAAACATTTTCGGCAACGGTAAACTCCGGTGATGACACGCCGG
>JACMLD010000002.1 GCA_014379785.1 Chitinophagaceae bacterium | reverse complement strand
TTTCCAGCTTTCGTAACCTGTTTCTCCGGGTTGTGGGATGGTTCGGAAGATCCATTTCATTTTACCTGTCCGCACATCGAAAGCCCTGATATGTCCGGGCGCGGCCTGGTGGCCCTCGTTAACCCGGCTTCCCATCACGATCAGATCTTTATATATTGTTCCTGGCGAGGTGGCCGTTACAAATTGATCCTTTACATCATCACCCAGGCCAACGTGTAAATCAATTTTGCCGCCATCGCCAAATGCATTGATTGGTTTTCCAGTCTCGGAACTGATACACCAGAGATAAGAGCCGGCAGTATAAAATAATCTGCCATCATTGTTTCCGTCGCTCCAGTATGTAACACCACGGCAGGAGTTGAGACTCGACAGCTTGCCACTGTTGTAGATCGAGTCAAAGGGGTTGAACTGCCATTTCTCAGCGCCCGTCTCTGCATCGATTGCAAAGAGTTTCATCTTTGGAGAAGTGCCAAACAGGAGACCATTTACAATGATGGGATTGCATTGTATTTGCGAATGACTGATCGTATCTGCATCACCTGTATGATATTCCCATGCGATGGCCAGGGTAGAAACATTGCTTGTATCAATCTCCGTGAGGGAAGAATACTGGATGTTATCGTCAGAGCCCTTGTATTGCGACCACTGGTCGTATTTGTTCTTGCTGTGGCAGGCGTTACAAACAAGAAATAAAAAAACCAGCCCTGTCAAAGGGCTGGGTAAATATTTTGACTTTTCAGGTAGCAATGGCATACCCAAAAGTTAGTGCATTTTTTTATAAAAACAACCTGGTCGTCTGGTTGAACTGGTTGTTGTCAGAAATATTTACAATCAGAATCCCGGAAGCTTTGCCAGACATATTCATTGATATCTTATAGCCATTTGTGAAGTCCTTCTTTTCAATCATCTGTCCGTTTGCATTCATAACGGTTACGGTCAGACTTTTTGCTGTGCTGCTGTTGAGTTCCACATTTACGTTGCTACCTGAATTGTATATTCTTGCTGTCGCAGTATTTTCACCACGGACCGTTTTTACGATTGAATATTCCGATTTTCCATCGATGTCAACCTGCTTCAGTCTGTAGTATACGACTGTACCGCTTGCATTTTTGTCTGTAAATGAATAGAGAGATGCAAAAGACGTTGTGCCCGTTCCGTTAATTTTTCCGATGTTCTGCCAGTTGCTGCCGTTGTAGCTGCGTTCAATCTCGAAATAGTCATTCGAAATTTCTGATGATGTAATCCATTTCAGTTCGATGGCGCTGGCAGATTTTGTGGCGGTGAAAGAAGTAAATTTAACCGCAAGCGATGTATTTGCAAAGAAACCGTTTGGTGAAAAACTGGTTGTTTGATTGGCATACGAGGCGCCCTGTTTTGTCTGGTCGATGCTCCCATCGTATTTCACTACTCCTCCAATTCTGATAAGCTGTGTATTGGTGCTGCCGGTGATACGTCCAGGTCCCTGGAGTTCTATGCTACAACTTGCACTGAGATTTACAGTGGTCCCCGGCAATACAGACAGTGTTCCAAGTATTTTAATTTCGGCATCGCCGAGGCCAAAACTGTTTACGGCATTGTCTACGGTTACGGTATGACTGGCGGGAATAACTACTTTCGATTTCGGCACGTTGTCATTTCTCAGGCTGATATTCCAAACGGTGATATCGTTCCAGTTTCCACTTTTCTGAGCCGTGTACACATATGATTGTGCGAGGCCGGCGAGTGATACCATGAGGAGAGAAAGAATGAAGTAAAGTTTTTTCATAACATTGAGATTAGGATGACAGGTATATTTCAATCGGCGTACCGGTTTGGAAGAAACCCTTAATCGTGATACTCAAGAATTTGAGTGTCAAACTGTTAGAATCTCCGGTTCTCAAGGCGTCAAAGTTTCCCTAATGGAGGAATTGTCCGTTTTCAGGAATGTTTTTCCGGTTTTGGGAATTTCTGGACTGGTTTTATGTAGGTTTAAAGAATGGAACTTAGTGCAAGGAATGGTACAGACACAATCGTGCTTATTGGTGCAGGGATCATGAGTGCAACTCTTGGGATAATCCTGAAAGAATTACAGCCGGGCCTGCAGATACATATTTTAGAACGGCTTGATATCGAAGCTGCCGAGAGTTCGGATGCGTGGAACAATGCCGGCACAGGGCACTCTGCATTTTGCGAACTAAACTATACCCCGGAACTCAGCGATGGTTCGATCGACATTTCCAAAGCCGTCAGGATTGCCGAATCGTTTGAGGTATCCAAACAATTCTGGTCCTACCTGGTCCAGAGAGGAATTCTTTCGCCTCCCCAAAACGTCATCCGGCGAATACCTCATATGAGTTTTGTTTGGGGAGAGGAGGACAAAAAGTTTCTCAAAAAAAGATACAATGCTCTTCAGCAATCCCATCTTTTTGAGGGGATGATTTTTACGGAAGACGATGTCGTGATGAAAAACTGGATGCCGCTGATCATGGAAGGAAGGAAGGGCGAACAGGTGCTTGCGGCCACCCGAATGGATATTGGGACGGACGTAAATTTTGGAAGCCTGACGAAATGTGTTTTTGACCATCTGAAAAAGCAGGAGGGTGTGTCGCTTTATTTCAATAACGAAGTGACAAGAATCAATCGTGATGAACATGGGTGGAAAATAGGAATGAGAGACTTGAAAGGAGATAAGATGCTGCAGATGGAAGCGGATTTTGTCTTCATAGGCGCCGGTGGGGGTTCTTTGCCGTTATTGCTAAAATCAGGTATTCCGGAGGGAAGGGGCTTTGGCGGATTTCCTGTATCCGGGCAATGGCTGAAATGTACAAATGAAAAAGTCATCGCGCAGCACAATGGAAAGGTTTATGGTAAGGCGGCAATTGGTGCTCCGCCAATGTCCGTACCTCATCTCGACACCCGGATCATAAAAGGGAAAAAGGAATTGCTCTTTGGCCCTTACGCCGGGTTTACCACAAAATTTCTGAAGAAGGGGTCTTTTTTTGATCTCGTCCGATCAATAAAGTGGAATAATATCAAACCGATGCTCTCTGCCGGATTTCACAATATTCCACTGACCCGTTATCTCATTGACCAGGTAAGGCAAAGTCCTGATGAGAAACTTGAAGCGCTGCGCCAGTTTTATAAGAATGCAGCACCCGGCGATTGGGAGATGGTGGTGGCCGGGCAACGGGTTCAGGTAATCAAGAAAGATGAAGAAGAAGGGGGAATTCTTGAATTCGGAACCGAAGTAGTAAGTGCGGCGGATGGTTCGCTTGCTGCGTTGCTGGGTGCTTCTCCCGGCGCCTCCACTGCGGTTTCCATCATGCTCAGTTTATTGGAAAAATGTTTTCCGGAGCAGGCGGAAACCACAGAATGGAAAGAAAAACTCACAGCCATGATCCCATCTTACGGGAAATCGCTTTCTACTGACCGCGACCTTGCATTGAAAGTAAGACAAGGCACTGCGGAGATTCTTGGATTAACGACGGAGGCAAATTGAAAAAAAAGTCATAATTTCCAGAAAGATGGACAAAATCCAATTACTACATCCCGACGGAAAAAATGCACCTCGTATGGACGCGACTAAATATACGCGTTTGAAAAGCTCATTGCTCAGTTGCCTTCGCGAAAAACAGTCAGCGCCCTTCCAGGAAATTCTGGCAGATGTGGAA
>JACMLD010000103.1 GCA_014379785.1 Chitinophagaceae bacterium | reverse complement strand
GTTTTGTCCTTTTTTTATCGTCAGGTTGGTCAAAACGCCGGAATCCGTCTTCTGAATATCAATTTTTGGCATCAGTTTCGTCTTCCAATAGGGGGCCGTACTGTCTGTTTGCGCGGCAAGTTCCATTGCGCCTGCCAGCACCATTATAATCACCAGGAATCTCATTGTAGTTTTCATGGCTACAAAAATAATAAAGAAAAATTTGGCGGGGTTACGAAAACTCCGTAGGTTTACGAAAACTTCGTAGATATGCTTGAGAAGCTTACAAGACAGGAAGAGGAAGCGATGCTGGCGGTATGGGCCACAGGCGAAGGAAATGTGAAAAATTTTCTGGAAAACATGCCCGCTCCCGTGCCTCCCTATACAACCCTGGCATCCACCATAAAAAACCTGGAGAAAAAGGGATACATCGGCAGCCGCCTGGTAGGGAACATGTACCTGTACAGACCTGCTGTGGAAGAAGCAGAATACAAAAAATATTCTCTGACAAATGTGGTGAAAAATCACTTCGACAATTCTTACAAAGACCTGGTCACTTTTTTTGCTGAGCAGAAAAAGATCAGTCCAAAAGAACTGAAGGAAATAATAGAAATGATCGAAAAAGGTAAAAAAGATTAAAACCGATATTATGGAATTCATCTTTCAATACATCCTGAAATTTTCCATCAGCATCGCAGCGCTTTTCTTGTTTTACAAACTGGTGCTGCGCCCATTGACATTTTATCAATGGCACCGATGGTACCTGGTTGGATATTCACTGCTGTCATTTGTTATCCCGTTGATTGATGTAAGTCCGTGGTTCGATTTCTCCGGCCAGGCCGCCGGAAAGCTCATGAGTGCCGTTCCGGCGATAAGCGACTACACATTGACGCTAGACAAGTCGCAGACTTCATCACTCTTTTTTCAGCAGTTCAGCACGCTTGACTGGTGTTTATTTATCCTGGCTGCAGGTTCGCTCGTCATGCTGGTACGATTTGGCATTCAGTTTTTTTCTCTCATGCGCATTCGCCGCAAAGCCACGCTGCTGCAGACAAGCGACGATGTAAATCTCTATGAGATGAATATCCAGGCAGGACCCTTTTCATTTGGCAATGCCATTTATGTAAATCCCGCAATGCATTCAGCAGAAGAACTGTCGCGCATTATCCAACATGAATATGTACATGTAAAACAAAAGCATTCGGCCGACCTGATGATTGCTGAGCTGGTCTGCATCGTCAACTGGTTTAACCCATTTGCCTGGCTCGTCAGGCATGCCATTCGCCAGAACCTCGAATTTATTGCCGATAACAAAGTCGTGCAAAACGGAATCGACCTCAAAGAATATCAGTACCTGTTGCTCAAGGTGGTAGGTATCCCTCAATATCGTATAGCCAATCATTTCAATTTATCGAATCTAAAAAAACGTATAGCCATGATGAACAAAATGCGAACCGCGAAGATGCATCTCACGAAGTTTCTGTTTGTTTTGCCAATGCTCTTGCTTGTATTGCTCGCGTTCCGCAGCAGCCAGGCGCAGGATCTGCCAAAAGCGATCCCTGCTCCGCTCCCGGAAACCCCCGCCATCACTCCACCGGCTCCGGCTTTATCTGTAACACCGGCAGCTGCGCCCAATCCCCCTGCCAGGCCAGGTAACGTTTCAACGGCAGCGCCCAGGGCAATGCCAACTGCGCCAGCTATCAGGGACACGGTACCGACTCCTCCAGTGAAAGAAGTCACCGTGATAGGCTACGCCACGTCAAAAAATAAAAATACGCAGGTGGCGACCGTCAACGACAAAGGCTATATCCTTACCGTTGCAGACAATGGTGGTGAATGTGTGGTCATTGTCAAAGACAAGAATAAAAAAATCCTGAAGGCGGTAGCGCTTATAGACTGGAACAATATTCCCGATTACGAAAAACAGTATGGCAAAATACCGCCACCGCCGCCGCCGGTAGAACGCCCGGTTGAGGTGAGGGCGAGCCGGGGTATTTCGAAGAATACCAATTTTGATAACGTGCTGGTGATAATCGACAAAGTTGAACAGCCCATGGGCAACAACGCGCTGAGCAAAATCTCTCCGGATAGAATTGAGTCCATCAACATACTGAAAGATGCGTCGGCGGTTGCCATATATGGCGATAAAGCAAAAAACGGTGTAGTCGAGGTGACCACCAAGGTTTCGGAAGAGGTAACCATTATTGCTGATAAAATCGAACTCTCGGATACAAAGGGAGAATTGAAAAACGCACTGTTTATCGTTGACGGAAAGAAGGCCGGTATTGGTTTGGAATCAGTGAAGCACATCGATCAATCACGGATAGGCAGCGTTTCCGTTCTCAAAGGCGAACATGCCATCAAAGCACATGGTGACGAAGGAAAAAATGGGGTGATAATAATCACCACTAAGAAATAGCAAGCAATTCTTACGCGATAAAAAGCACAAATGAAGGACGTCCGCCGACGTCCTTTTTTTCATTGAATTCCCTTAGCTTTGCCCGCCCGGGTTGTATTTTGCAACCCGCAATCAGCTAAAGAACCTAAAGAGCTTTTATTTATGGCAACTACGTCAGACATCAGTCGCGGCATGATCCTCAAATTAGAAGGCAGCTTATATACCGTGGTGGAATTCGGTGAAAACAAAACGGCCCGCGCAGCTGCAAAAGTCTGGGCAAAACTCAAGGGACTGGACAATGCCCGTAGTATTGAAAAAACCTGGAACAGCGGAGACAATATCTACCCCGTACGCGTGGAGAGAAAATACTATCAGTATCTCTTCAAGGACGATACGGGTTATAACTTTATGGATAATGAAACCTTCGAGCAGGTTGCAGTGGCAGAGACAATGGTGGATGCTCCCCAGTTTCTGAAAGAAGGTGCAGAAGTAAGTGTTTTGTTCAATACAGAGACTGAACTACCGATGAGTGTTGAACTTCCTGATAAAATCGTCCTGCTGGTTACCTATTCGGAGCCCGGCCTCAAAGGCGATACCGCTACAAGAACATTGAAACCCGCTACCGTGGAAACCGGTGCCACTGTCAACGTGCCTTTATTTGTAAATGAAGGTGAACTGATCAGAATAAACACCAAGACAGGCGATTATGTAGAAAGGGTAAAGGAGTAATGACTTTTCACTTATCTTAGTCACCCCATTCACTAACAGAAAATTCATTCGTATGGATTTTAAGCAAATACAGGAACTGATTCGCCTTATCAATAAGTCCAACATCGGAGAAATCAGTATAGAAGAAAAAGGTTTTAAACTTACCATCCGTCAAAAGCAGGATCAGGTTCAGCAGATTATATCAGCTGCACCCGTTTATCAGCAGGCTCCTTCTTTCCAGTCTTTACCGCCTGCTCAGAATGACGGCGGTGGGGCTCCCCAGGCAGAAAAAGCCAAAGCAGCAGAACCAGCATCCAACCTCATCACGATAAAAAGCCCGATGATAGGCACATTCTACCGGAGATCCTCACCCGATAAACCGCTTCTCGCGGAAATTGGCGACGAAATCATTCCCGGTAAGGTTGTTTGCATCATCGAGGCAATGAAATTATTCAACGAGATTGAAAGTGAGGTAAAAGGAAAAGTTGTGAAAGTACTTGTTGAAGATGCATCACCGGTCGAGTACGACCAACCTTTGTTTTTGGTTGAACCCGCTTAACAAACAGATCTGCGCTCAGGACTGTTCATCTTAAATCGAATACATGTTTAAGAAAATATTGATTGCTAATAGGGGCGAGATAGCACTTCGTGTCATTCGCACCTGCAGGGAAATGGGCATCAAGACTGTTGCAGTTTATTCTACCGCTGATAAGGATAGCCTTCATGTAAAATTTGCCGACGAAGCCGTTTGTATCGGCAAACCCCAAAGCAGTGAATCCTACCTGAATATTGCTCATATCATGGCCGCGGCAGAGATTACCAATGCCGATGCCATTCACCCGGGATACGGATTCCTGGCAGAAAACTCAAAATTCGCTCAGATTTGCCTTGACCACGGAATAAAGTTCATCGGACCCACACCGGACATGATCAACTCCATGGGAGACAAGATCACTGCCAAGGAAACCATGATCCGCTCAGGAGTGCCTGTGGTGCCGGGCGGAGAGGGTCTAATACAAAGCCTCGACCATGCAAAAGGACTTGCCGTAGAGGTGGGCTACCCAATCATTCTCAAAGCAACAGCAGGTGGCGGTGGAAAAGGAATGCGTGTGGTATGGTCAGAAGACGAAATGGAAAAGAATTACAACAACGCCAAAGTGGAAGCACTGGCTTCTTTCAAAAACGACGGCATCTACATGGAGAAATTCGTGGAGGAGCCAAGACATATTGAAATCCAGGTCGCTGGCGACCAATACGGAAATGTATGCCATCTCAGCGAGCGCGACTGTTCCATTCAGCGCCGGCATCAGAAACTGGTAGAGGAATCACCTTCACCATTCATGACAGACGATCTTCGTCAGCGTATGGGCGATGCCGCAATAAAAGCAGCTTCTGCTATCAACTACGAAAGCGTGGGTACCATTGAATTCCTGGTGGATAAACACCGGAATTTTTATTTCATGGAAATGAATACCCGTATCCAGGTTGAACATTGCGTTACAGAAGAAGTGGTTAATTATGATCTTATAAAAGAGCAGATTAAGATTGCTGCCGGTGAAAGAATATCAGGAGCCAACTATCTGCCTGAAATGCACGCAATAGAATGCCGTATCAATGCGGAGGATCCATACAATGACTTCAGGCCTTCGCCTGGAAAAATAACCGTTCTCCATCAGCCAGGTGGTCATGGTATTCGCATCGATTCTCACGTTTATGCAGGCTATACGATTCCTCCCTATTACGACTCCATGATCGCAAAGATCATCGCTGTGGCAAGAACAAGAAACGAGGCCATTGATACCATGCACCGCGCTTTGAGCGAGTATGTGATAGAGGGCGTTAAGACAACCATTCCTTTTCATCTGCAATTGATGAAGGACGAACGTTTCCGCAGTGGAGACTTCAATACAAAATTCCTCGAATCATTTAAATTACTATAACCACTCCGGTTAGTAGAGACAGGGCCTGGCTGAGAATGCCAGGCTTTGTGGTATTGGCGGGGGGCGTCATTCCGACCGACGCTGAGCGCCAGCGAATAGGATTGGAGCAATGACGCCCCCGCCGGCCGTAGTTGAGACACCTTGAGTAATGGCGGAGGATTTCTCCACCCGCTCCCTTCGGGACGGAGTAGAAATGACAGTCAACCAATCAACTAACCCCCAACCACTCCCTCAACAAATCCATCCACTTCACATCCGAAGTGGAATTATTCATTCCGAAGCCGTGGC
>JACMLD010000102.1 GCA_014379785.1 Chitinophagaceae bacterium | reverse complement strand
TGTATCCACGGGTAATAAATCGTTTATCAATATTTACTGCGGATAAAAATATGATCGGAACCGCTCTGGATCGGCTTGATCCGCCCAGTGCCTCGGCTACTTCATAACCATCCATTCCCGGCATCTGCACGTCGAGAATAATTAGGGTGTAATCTGTTTTCAATACTTTTCTGAGCGCCTCTTCACCGGATGACGCAGTATCTACCTCATACCGGTTAAGCTCCAGCAAGGTTTTAAGCGAAAACAGGTTTTCTTTTGTATCGTCAACAATCAGGATCATAGTTAGATAAAGCCTTTAAAAATAGGTCATTTTGATCTGACCTCCCATCGCCAAATGGTCCCGTCTTCGGGATCAGTGATGGTTTCCATTTTACTCATTCCACATTTTGTGAGGACTGTGCCGGATTCGTTGGCAACTGCGAGCGTATGTGCCTGAACGAGATTTACAGCAGGAGTTGCAAAGGCGAACCTGATCAGCGCAGCGGCCAGTTCAGTTGCCAGACCCTGTCCGCGGTAATCCCTGGCTATTTCATATCCTATTTCCACCATACCGTTTTTTGGGGGTCCTTTGAAGCCGCAAGTCCCGACGAGCAGATTTTCATTTTTCAAAACGGGGAGATAACAATACCATTCTTTTTGCCCTTCGGGCTGCAGCAATGCATTGTGGGTCCATCGGAATGCCGGCTCACCAAACTCGGTCCAGTTTTCCGGCATTCCGATATCCAGGAGTTTCGCAAGCGTGGCCTCGCCATCAAAGTATGCCTCCAGCATTGGAAGGTCGCAACACACGAGTTGCATCCTTTCTGTCTCAATGACCAAACGGTCCAGTTTATTCATCGTAAAGTTTTCACGTTAAAAATAAGATATTCCTTTTTGTTTCAATGTGTGTGGAATAGTCGAGATTTGACGCATGATGCCGCTGACTTCATTCGACAAAAGAAATAATTTATGAATACAGTAGTTTTTAGTACCCACAAATTTGAAAAGCCTTTTCTTACAGGAGCAGCAGGTGACAGGCACGAGCTGCGTTTTCTGGAGGCCAGACTTACGGCCGATACAGCCGAACTCGCGGGCGGTGCAGAAGCGGTTTCGATTTTTGTAAATGACGAAGCAAATGAAATCGTGATAAATAAACTTGCGCAAAGCGGGACAAAATTTCTGGTCCTGAGATCGGCAGGTTTCAATAATGTAGACCTGGCCGCTGCCAAAAAAAATGGCATACGCGTGGCCCGTGTTCCCGCCTATTCTCCATATGCAGTGGCCGAGCATGCCATCGCCCTCATGCTTGCGCTGAACAGAAAAATTGTGAGAGCAAGCAACCGTGTGCACGATCTTAACTTTTCACTGGATGGGTTGACCGGTTTTGATATGAATGGAAAGACAGTCGGCGTAGTCGGAGCAGGTCAGATCGGCCGTGTGGTTATAAAAATTCTTCATGGCTTCGGCTGCCGCTTGCTGGTTGTTGACGAAATCCAGGATGCATCACTGGTGCGAGACTTTGCCATTGAGTATACCACTATGGACAGATTGTATGAAGAGTCGGATATTATCACGCTGCATCTGCCATTGACACCGGGTTCAAAACACATCATCAACAAGGAGAGCATTTCAAAGATGAAAAAATCTGTAATGCTTATCAATACCAGCCGGGGCGGATTGATAAATACAAAAGATGTGATCCAGGGTTTGAAATCGGGTATTATCGGTTATCTCGGTCTTGATGTGTACGAAGAGGAGAGTGCCCTGTTTTTTGATGACCATTCAGAAGAAATATTGATGGATGACACCATTTCGAGGCTGCTCACCTTCAGGAACGTGCTGATTACCAGCCATCAGGGTTTTCTTACCGACACGGCCCTGGCAAATATTGCGGAGTCCACCGCCTTCAACCTCGACAGGTTTGAGAAGAACGAAGCCTGTAAAAACGAAATATAACTGACATTGGTGTTGAATAAGACTACCTTGAGCGGTTGCGTCAATAGCGAGGCAACATAAAATTCAATTATGTCAAATATTACGCAGGTAGTGAACACCGACAAGAGCTTCAAAACTTTAAAGAAAGGCATTCATGCTGCTGACCTCGATCAACTCCTGAGCAGTTCAGGGCCTTACACATTTTTTGGACCTACAGATGCTGCATTCAGCAAGTTTGAGAATGGCCGAATTGAGCAACTGCTCGATCTGAAAAACAAAGAACAGCTGACCGATCTTATGAATAATCATATTGTGAAAGGAAGATATGCGTATCAGGATTTTCGCGACGGCGATGTGCTAAATAGTGTAAACGGAAGAGAGTTGCTTGTGAAAGTCACCAACGGCAATGTAAAAATCAGCGATGTGCCTATTCTTTCGCGTGATTCAAAAATTTCAAATGGTATTGTTTACCAGATGGAAACGGTCCTTGAATAAAAACCGTTTCTAAAAGAATTCCTGAATATAGCTTCTTGCTTCTTCCTGCGTGAGTGTTGAGAATTCGCGGTATCTGTGATGTACGTCGATGATTTCCTCCAGCGCGTTTTTTACAAGTGAGTTGTTTTCCCAGGTTTTTAAATCTGTGATTACAATTTCAAGACAGCCTTTTTTGTAGGCGATCTGGCCGAGTACATGCACCAGCGTACTCCGCACTCGCGCAGTTTTTTCGTGTTGAAGTTCTTTAAGAAGCGGCAAAATGTCTGCCGGATGCTTTCTGCCCCGCAATTCTATGCCATGACAGATTTCTCTGCGGATTTCTTTGTCCTCATGGTGCAGATAGGTTCTCGCCCACTCCAGTACGGGACCCGGATTCACTTCACCCATTTTTTTTATGGAGCCTATTACGGCGTTTCGCACAGAGTGATGGGTATCGAACAATCCTTTGTCAAAAAATTTTCTTACAAGCTCAAATTCCTTTTTTCCAATTTCTCCTGCAGCATTGACAACCGTCTGTCGTATCCGGAAATCGTCCACTTGAAAAAGGTTTCTCAACAAATCAAAAATACGTGCTTGTAACTCCGGATTCTGAAAGTAGATTTTTCCGATTGCGAGGTAGGCCGCTTTTCTTATATAAGTGTCTTCATCGTTGAAGTACACATATGCGGCATTTTCGTCCGCAGTTTGTAAACCGGACAGGAGGGCACCATTGATCGTTGAGACCAATTTCGCGCGTTCGTCCTTCGGTATCTGATAAAACCCCATGCTCTACAAAAGTAAATTGCTTTTTGTCGCATTTCCCCTTGAAATGTTGATCATTTCGCCCTCATTCATCTCGAGCGCAGCGAGAGATCCCGATCATTACTTCGAGCCTACCAATCGGGATCTCTCGCTGCGCTCGAGATGACCAGAAAGCCTAACTTTATTCAACAAAACAGGCCGTTATGCGAAAGATTATAGTATCTACATTTTTAACGATGGATGGTGTATTGCAGGCTCCGGGAGGGTCCGATGAGGATCGTACCGGTGGGTTCGACTGGGGTGGCTGGATGTTTCATTACGGTGATGATGTCACGGATAAGGCGCACGAAGATTTGATAGCCACACCATTTGACCTGCTAGTTACTGAATTTATAGACGGTTATACTCTTGTCCTTCACACCAGGCAAAAAACTTTGATAAGGCAGAAGGGTTTTTAGTTACTAATTCAAAGGAAGGTTGAAAACTGTGTTGGTAAGTATGTATGATTGGTAATTTTATAACACAAAATTCACCACTTTATTTTTTCTGGGAAATGACGTGGATTATCTGTCATCATGATTTCTGTTAGCGGTTTTATCCGGATGGCAAAACTCCGGACTGATTAAAATCATCTGCCGCAACGCTTGTTCTCATCTTCCGCCGGCTTGTAGCGGGCTAATTTTGTGACATGCCTGAAGTAATGACAATGCAGCTGATGAGATCGAGTATGATCAGGGATATACAAATGGGATTCACTGCCCGGTACCCCTATCTGTCTCTTGATTTTTATAAATATACCGGAGGGCGATTTGGGTCATCGACAAGATTAAAACTTAATAAGTCTCTTTCCCTGGAAAGTGTAGGATTGAAGAAAGATGGCTCTTTTCAAATCGCCGAAACATTGACCGTAGGGTC
>JACMLD010000101.1 GCA_014379785.1 Chitinophagaceae bacterium | reverse complement strand
TCCTGTCCCGCCTGTGGTGACCACTTCAGGACCGTAGTCGGTCACGTTGCTTCTTTCTCTGGCCAGTCCACTGACGGGGTGCGCAAAATCCCAGAAATAGCGGAATGTTTGCTTTTGTACGAGATCAAGCAATGCAGTATCGGATAGATCTTTTGGCCTTTCTGCTGGGTTGAAAACTTTTTGAACCGGCTTTTGTGCTTGACTTAAAGTGGCAAGCAAAAAAACTGGTATAAATATTTTGAAAAGCTTTTTCAAAAGCAAAATTTTGAATCGATGATCAGAAATAAGGACTCTGGAATCCCAGGACTTTCATCCCTGTTTTTACTTCCGGGCAGCTCATAAACAGATTCCATAACAGTTTACTGCGGTGGTTTTCTATCATGATGATGATGGGACCCTGATCAATTGCAAGAAAGGAACTGGCAAACCACGGGTCTTTCAATGCAAAGGCATCTACAAATCCGTATTCCTTCCAGATTTTATCTCCGAGCACATAGTAGTAAAATTTCAGCGCCTGCATGGATTCAGTCGGCGTGTATGGAAATGATGACAATGCTGCCGTAGGGGCAATGACACCGATATCGTTTGTTGGTGAGCTCGCTGTGTAGCCGTTTGGTATATCACTTGCGGTCAGCCCCCAGACAGAATCGCTGTACCCATAATGACCCTTGAGATTGGCGCGACTGTAATTATAATTGATCAGCGTGTGGTTTTTGTTTTGCTCAAAGTAGTTGCCATAGCTGTCGGTCAGGCCATTTGGATTGATGCCGAGAAATGAATAGTGTGCAAAGAAAAGTGGCCCGCCCAATACGGGACCGAGCGGCAGTTTGTACCCGTAATAGGTATTGCCATTTACAAATGATGGACTGACCGCCCATCCGCTGGTGTAGACAGATGGTGGAATACCATAAGTGGGAGAAGATGCAGCAAGCGCATAAGTGATGAGGCATTCATTCCATCCCCTGATGGGAAGATTCATTTCCCAGTTATAGTCCGGACTCCAGTGCCAGTACAGCACATTTTCAGCTCCTTTTCTAAACCAGCTCCATTCCACTCCGTTGTACAGGGTGTTGATATCATTTCTGAGGGTGGTTTCTGCGGGATCTGCTCCATTGAAGTATTGGCGGGCGGTGAGTAATCCCTGCATGAGGTACGATGTCTCGACCAGATCAGCGCCATTGTCTTTCTGGCTGAATGGAACCACGTTTCCGGTGGCACCATTTAGCCAATGCGGAAATGCGCCGTGAAATTTTTGTGCTGTCTTGAGAAAGCCGGCCATTTTCTGGATGCGGGCAAGACCTTCTGCACGAGTGATAAACCCACGGTGTATGCCGGTGACAATGGCCATGATGCCAAAACCGGAACCGCCTGATGTGACTACATCGTTGGAATTATTTCTTTCTCTCGACAGGCCGCTGACCGGATGTCCGAAGTCCCAGAAATATTTGAATGTCTGCTGCTGCACAAGCGTGAGCAGCGCGTCATCGGTGATCAACGGGAATTTTCGGGAAGAATCGATGCCTGTCTTCAGTGTGAAAGTGAGTGTGCTTTTTATCGCCGTACCGCTCTTCGATTTCAGGGAAACAGGAAGTGTTAGCAGGTAGGTCAAGAAAGCCTTCATTGCTGCAGGCTTTAAGATCACGGTGCTGTCACTGTTTGCAAAACTGGCTGCTGTTGCTACTGCTCCGCCGCTGTTTTCCGCGAGGGTTATCGCGGTGGCTGTGTTTCGGTCAACCGGCGCCGAAAACGAAAGCCTGATTTCCGGATTTGTGGAGATGTTCTGGTAGGTAAAACTGCCACTATTGTTTCCGTTGATCGAAGAAGCCACAAAACTGAATGTCCCCGAGCCTGGTGAAGGCGCGGGGTCATTGTCAGTTTTCTTGCATGAGACGGCTGTTATCAATCCTATCGCTAAAAAAAATCTTATTCCCATATCATCAGATTATTTCCTTCCTATCTGCCTTGTTTTTCCAATTGGAACAGTGCATTGAGTTCCTGACTGGTGAGTGCTTTTTTGTAGACTCTGAATTCATCTAGTTTGCCGGTATATGGAAGCATCCAGGTTTCCGGCGAATTATAGGGTGCGCCCAGCTGATTCTGAAATCCGCCGATCACAAATCTGTTCGCATTTTTGAAAGCCAGTGCTCCAAGTGGAGTGGTGGCATTTGCCATTCTTTTGCTTTCAGATTCTGTGAAAGCGATTTTTGTGCCGTTTGCATACATCGCGAATACCGATGTCGTTTCATCGTATGTGTATGCAATGTGTCGCCAGGAGCCGTACATGTCCCCGATTCTTTTATTTCCGGTTGTTTCCATCCAATGTTCAATGTTGGAAACGGGTGGAGTTACATTTTTTTCAAAATGCACTTTTACGAGCATGTTGTTTTCTGTTGCTCCGGCGCCCTCTATGAGCATAAAGAAATTACCCCAGAAAGAACCATCTGCTTTTGATACGGCAAACACACCCTGTGCACCACCATCGTGTTTTTGTGTATTGATCCACATAGACACTGTGAAGCTGGTGAGGTTGGCAAGGGGGCCTGCGGTTGCATAAGAAATAAAAGCGTTTGTGCCTCCCTGGTAGGCCTGTCCTTTTTTACCCTGCGCAAAGCCACCATTTCCATTGAGCACGCCACCCGTCACTGCGTTCTTGCTGTCGGTTACATTTCCGTCAAACGGGAAGAATGCAACCAGTTCGGCGGGTGCTACTTCGCTTGAGTTGATGTAATTGCTGATAGGAGGGGCATCTCCCTTTTCAAAATCGTCATCGAGATTGGCTTTTGTGCACCCCGCAACGAGGGCACCTGCTATCAAAATCGAAAACATCGGACGCTGCATGATCGTTTTCATTTTATAATGTTTTTTGTTTTTATTAATAGCCATTGTTCTGTGTCATTCTTCCGCCGCTCAGGTCGCGCTGAGCTTGTGGTATAGGATAAACTTCATGTGTACCTGCTTTGAACCCTTTCGCACCCAAAACGGTAGCTGCGCGACCCTGTCTTACGAGGTCAAAAAATCTGTCCTGTTCCATGGCCAGTTCCACGCGGCGCTCCTTCCAGATATTTGCGATGGTGCCTGTTGATGCGCCGAGGTTTGCGCGGGCTCGAACCAGGTTGAGTTTTGCGGTTGCTTCTCCTGCGTTTCCTTTGTTGGCTGCCGCTTCTGCATAAATGAGCAGCACTTCTGCATAGCGCATCAGGCGGATATTCTTTGGTTTCCAGTCTTTGTCGAGATATCCGTTGCAACTCGGAGTTTCCTTAAAAGGACTGTGATAGGCTTTGTAGTTGTATCGTGGATTTTCGGTTGAGTCGAGGGATGGAATTCTGAAGCCATCCCAGAGAACGGTGCCTGTGTTGGTGCCGGCAATGGT
>JACMLD010000100.1 GCA_014379785.1 Chitinophagaceae bacterium | reverse complement strand
TCGTCAACTTCAACCGCAGGAGCCAAGGCCGCTACGGGCAGATGACGATGCGTCGGTTGTGATCAACCCGAAATTCATAGTGCAACGATCCATATCCCCTGAGCAGGTAAATTTCTAACATCTACATATATAACAAAAGGTTGCATTGATTCGCGGACCACTCTAAGATCTTCAAAGTGCCTGCAACCGACGCATCGTCATCTGCCCGTAGCGGCCTTCGTTCCTGAGGGAGAATTTAATGAATGTTTCACATAAACTCTGCCCTCAGGAACACAGCCGCGGGGCAGTGACGTGCGGAGGTAGAGTCTCAAACATAGGACAACCGATCAATATAACCTCACACCTGCAAACTCACCGCTGAATGTTCTTTTCTCGGCTTCAGCGGGACAAGTTGTTCCGGGAGGATTGCGACTATAAACATTTCCTGAAAAACTCCCTTCCACTCTTTCACCAACATCCGCCCATTTTGAAACAACGAAGGCACCACTCGAATAAAAAGTCTCTGAAATATTGCATTTGGTATATTCCGTACTGAAACCGTATGGACCGATATTGATATGCGCCTGCCCCTTGCCAGGGGCCAGTAGATCGCCAAACGGAAAAGATGTTGCCCTGTTGCTGTTTCCTGTGAGATTGATGCCCGCGCCATTCGCATCCACTCCCTGTACCGTTATTTTTCCATTGGCATATCCAATCGTTACATTCGTATACACATAATCACTACCACGATAGCTGAGCGTCACAATCGAGCCACCGGAAATTTTGATTGGTGAAAGGATCAGCAGTTTGCCATTGGGATAAAAGCGTCCGGTAACCGGATTTTTGATGGGGATATTTGAAATCGCTGTCTCAATGATAACAGGATTCGCAGCAGGCATAGTCGCCGGTGCGGTATATCTTGCCGTTTTTAATGCAGCGTTTATGGTACCGGCGTTTGAAACGACACGCCACTTTACTTTATCGGAGAAATCAAATTCTTCCGGATCCGCGAGCGGCGCGAGCAATGAGTCGTCTTCAGCAGTCACCAATTTCTGTAAAACCAGGACGATTGATTCACCCAGGTTGACTGTTTCTTTTTCTACCAACACCCTGAAATCTTCCACGATGCCCCAATCGCTGAAATGAGTGGTTTGCACGCTCACCGTACCATTGGTCTTGTTGACTTCGGAATGTTTTACGAGTTTCCAGATACCGTCATTTCCCTGGTAAGCCAGGTACATTGCTTCTTCACTGGTGCCTTTGAGATCGGCAGCAGAATACTGCAGCGTTACTTTCACCGGTTTTTTGAAAGCAATGTTTTCTGGTTGCAACCGGTAAGAATCACCTGAACTGATCGGTATCGTGTTGGTCAGCGGAGTGATGGAAAAATCAATGGCCTGGTCAACAGCTCCGGCAGGTATTTCAACAGAAATTCTTCCGTCTGCCGATGAGATGGTCCCGCCAGTTGTACCAATATTTTTCACCACCGGTGTACCATTTGCAATGCCACGCTCGTATTGTTTTGGAGTCAGAGCTGTTTTTGCGCCAGCTCCATCTTTCCTACAGCCCGCAGACAAAAGCAGGATAGCAAAAAACGAAGCAGCGGTGTAGGTCCTGAAATGCATGATCATATAATTTATTTGTTAGGGAGGTTTTTTATTATTTCGAGGTCATTGTCTGTAAGTCCATTACCGTTTGTAATGTGCCAGAGAACAGACTGCAGATCTTCTTCAATCATTTTCCATGTATCGTCATTCGGCGGAAAAGCGCTGTATGCAATCTTTTTCGGCGAAAGTCTATTGATAAAATCTTTTAGCAGGGGAGAATTGGTCACCGGACCTAAATTGTATTTGGCGCTGGCATCAGAGGGTTTGCGGCCGCTGTTGAGACAAAATAACATGAGGGAAACCTGGCAGTTGTTGCCCCCGGAGCCCGGCATGATCGGAGGTACTGTTACAACTACTCTTTCAACCAGCAGTCCATGCTGAAACCCCTCGGAAGCGGTCGTTATTACAAGCCCGGCCGGAAACTCTACCTCTGTGTTGCCGGTAGCTGATGAGTCTGCCTGTAACGCCATTTTCACAATCACAAAAAATCCCTGTCCGTCAAATACGCAATCCTGCGATGACGGACCGTCTTCCTGACCAACAATATCTCCTTTGAGTTTTACGCCGTTAGGCAGTGTAAATTTTTCTCCCTGGGGTTTTCCTGGCATCTCTCCGATGCCGGGAATACTGCCGGGCTTTTCTATGCTTGTTTCATCACGATCTCCTTTGGTGCAGGAAAGTCCAATCGATATAGCAATCAGAAGTAAAATAAATCCGATGTAGAGAAAATCTTTTTTGATCATAGTGGAAGGTTTGGGCGAACCTACACACTGTGTGACACTATCTGAAAGGGGTTCCGATGAACCGCAACATAGTCCGATGAACAGAAACTTATCTAGTAGAAGTATTTTTTCAATTGCTCCATATAACTTCTGGAAACATTGAGCGTTTTATCGTTTGAAAGCAGCACCTGCATTGAGTATCCTTCTTTGTGTACTTCTTTTATCGAATGGATATTTACAATATAAGAACGGTGTATGCGAAGAAAAATTTTTGCATCCATACGCTGTTCGAGTATGCCAATGCCATAATTGCTCAGGTAGCTTTTGGATGCAGTATGAATTCTTGTATAATCTTTTTCTGCTTCGAAGTAAAAGATGTCTTCCACCTTGAGCGTTATCATTTTATTTCCGCTTTCAACCATGATGCGGGTAGGGGACTGGCCGGTGAATTCATTTGCGAGTTTTTCGGTCTTCACAAAATCTGCCTGTGTATAGGCGGCCGCTTTTGAAAGCGACTGATTAAAACGTTCTGATGTGTATGGTTTCAGCAGATAGTCGATGGCGTTGTTGTCAAATGCTTTGATCGCAAACTGATCATATGCAGTGGTAAAAATTATTTTTGGTACATGAATGATCTGCTGCACCACCTGGAATCCGTTGAGGCCGGGCATTTGAATATCGAGAAAGATGAGGTCAGGTTCTTCCGTATTGATTCTGTCTACCGCTTCCAGCCCGTTTTCGCATTCAGCGGTGATTTCGAAGTTGCTGTGCGGACTTAAATATTCGCGTATCAGATTTCTTGCGTCACTTTCATCATCTATGATAAGAACTTTCTTCATTTGGTATCAGCTGATGGTATTCTGAATGAAAAGCACAGGCCTTTTTTGCTTTCAACTACCTGCAGCTTTTCGTTGTAAAGATGTTCGAGTCTTTTGCTTGTATTGCGCAGCCCTACTCCTTTTGTAAATATTGATTCGGGTTCCACCGTCAGTCCGTTGCCGGTATCTGTCACTTCGATGCGCACAAATTTTCCTTCGGGTCTGCAGGCAATGGTCACTGTGCCGCCTTCGATATTTGGACTGATTCCGTGTTTAATGGCATTTTCAATGAGTGGCTGAAAAATGAGTGATGGTATCTGCGAGTAAAGTGTGGATGGATCAATATCGTAGCGGATTTCTAGCCTGTTGCCGAACCGGTGTTTCTCGAGCGCAAGCCAGGTCTTTACGAAACCAATTTCGTCAGCAAGCGATACCGTCGGCATTTCACTTACCCGAAGCGCGTAGCGGAAGGTATCGGCCAGCTGGGCGATCAGGACTCTTGTTTTTTCGAGACTTGATGGAACTGATGCGCTGATCGAGTTCAGAGTATTGAATAAAAAATGTGGTTCAATCTGTGCTTTCAGCGCCATGATTTCGCTCTGATATGCCAGTTCGCGCAGCTCCTGCTCCCTTTTCATTTGTTCCTGAGTGTGCAGCCAGAAATTGTATGCATGAAAGAGAGAGAAATGTAGAACGTAAATGATCAGCAGATTATAGATGTCGGGCAACATCTTGGTAATGGTATAATCTTTTTGCAGCAACCTGGTCATGCCCAGAAAAATCGTTCCGAGCGACAATGCTGTATACAGGGCAGAGGTAAGAATGTGCAAAGCGATTTTCTTCCCAAAACCAAGTCCCTTGAGTTTTACAAAAAACAGCCACCAGACCGGGAATATATAAAGGGCCTTTACAGAAGACACCAGGAGCTGGATAACTGCAAAACTGCGGGCGGTCATAAATCCAGGGTCATTAAAGCGGCCACTGACAATGTAGATAACCGCCATCAGCAGGGGCCAGCAGAAAAGGAATACGATCCATGCCAGCACTTCTCCGACTTTGAAGCCTGGTCTTAATTTTTTATTCAGCAGTGTTTTCAGCGTTTCGGAGAATGGGAGCCTCTTCGGTTTTTGCTCCTGGCGGTGCAGGCCGGCACCCGGCTTGAAGCTAGAAATTATATCCATTTTTGTTGTTGTGTGTCGGCCCCGGTTTTGGCTATGGAATAAGATATGGGCCTCGCCAAAAATAGCCATTCGGGCATTTGGCCAGGCCTGGAAAACGACAAACGGCAATAGGGGTCGACGAATTGCGGGAAAGTGAGTTTTGTGAATCTAAAACCCAGGCACCATTAAACTGATTTCGTCATCCGTGGCTAGATCCTGTTCCCGTGCCGTTTGAAATTTGATGATTTCCTGCCGGGTAATCAATGCCATCCAGGAAAACAGTGAGCTCCGGGAGTCAGAAAACTGATCGAGTTTTGACCATATTGCCTTGAACGAATCTCTCAGCACAAGATTGGCCTCATCGACGTCCGGAAATTTGCATAAAATGATGGAATAAAGAGGCCCTGAATAGGTATCAAAAAGGTAAGAAAACGTTTGTTCAGACCTCGTTGAAAGGTGCTGAGACAAGTTAGATTTCGTAATTTCTAATCGATTTACAGATGGGGAGTCCAAAACCATATATGGACGCTGTTCCAAATCCAGGCCAGCTACTATTTGGAACAAATTGTTTCAGATTAACCAATTTTATTTAAACGAAAGCTAAACGTAGTTTGCAATAAATTCCACAACTGACCGTATTTTCCACATATTTATTTTCCCCGTATCGACCTATCACCCGCTCGCTAAGTCCTATGTTTCAAACTTTTCGCCTAATTTGCTGCTATTAAACAAATCATTGAACATATAACTTTCTGATGGCCCGCAAAGCAATTATCATTGGCGCGGGACCGGCCGGTTTGACAGCCGCCTATGAGCTTCTTTTGAAAACTGATATCATCCCGATTATTCTGGAAAAATCCGGCGACATCGGCGGACTTTCCAAAACGGTCAATTTCAAAGGAAACAGGATCGATATTGGTGGCCACCGTTTCTTTTCCAAATCAGACAGGATTGTCAAATGGTGGCTGAATATTCTCCCGCTGCAAACCGATCTTTCCGGGGAAATCAACCTTCGCTACCACAACCAGGACCACAAGATTGTAACTGAGGCGGCCGTAGCGTTAGACAATGATCGCCAGATGTTGGTCAGGTCGAGAAAATCGAGGATCTATTACCTGAAAAAATTCTTCTCCTATCCAGTTTCCCTTTCGATTGATACGCTTGGAAAACTAGGCCCGGTAAAGATTGCGGCGATCCTTTCTTCCTATATGAGAGCACGCATTTTCCCGATAAAGAATGAGAAAACACTGGAAGACTTTTTTATCAACCGTTTTGGTGAGAATCTATATAAAACCTTTTTTAAAGACTACACCGAAAAGGTTTGGGGCAAATCCTGCCGCGAAATATCTTCAGAATGGGGTGCACAAAGAATCAAGGGCCTTTCGGTAAAAAAAACCATTGGTCATGCACTCAATAAACTATTGCTTCCTGGCCGAAGCAGATCACTCCGTCAAAAAAATACAGAAACCTCACTAATTGAGAGATTCATGTATCCTAAGTATGGTCCGGGACAATTGTGGGAAGAAGTCGCCAGGATAGTGAAGGAAAAAGGCGGAGAAATTCATTTTAACCAGGACGTTAAAGGAATACAACACAACGAAAAGCATGTGCAGAGGATACAGGCTGCAGATATGGCAACCGGGCTCACTTCCACATACACCGGTGATTTCTTTTTTTCGACTATGCCTGTAAAAGACCTTGTGTCCGGC
>JACMLD010000099.1 GCA_014379785.1 Chitinophagaceae bacterium | reverse complement strand
TACAATCACCATATTCACCCCTGCCGCACCGATATTTTTTTGCGCACCGGCGTAAATGAGGTCGAAGCGGTTGAAATCCATTACCCTGCTCAGGATATCGCTGCTCATATCCGCCACCAATGGCGCATTGGTCTTCGGCACTGCATGCATCTGTGTGCCTTCGATGGTATTGTTGGTAGTATAATGGAAGTAGCTGATTCCCTCCGGTATTTCGTACCCTTTTGGGATATAGGTATAGCCCCGGTCTTTTGAAGTCGCCACCACATCTACTTTGCCAAAGATCTGTGCCTCTTTTATGGCTTTGATGCCCCATGTGCCACAGTCAAGGTAGGCAGCTTTTGCATTTTCATCGAGCAGGTTCATCGGCACCTGGAAAAACTGGGTGGATGCGCCGCCGTGAAGGAAAAGGACCTCATGGTTTTCATCGAGCGACATCAGCTCTTTACTCAGCGCTACTGCTTCGTTCATCACCTGCTGAAACAGTTCTGTTCTGTGTCCCAGCTCAAGAATGGATAAACCGGTATTGTTGAAGTTTAAAACTGCTTCGCTGGCCTGCCTGAAAACCTCCTGGGGTAAAACACTGGGGCCTGAATTAAAATTATGTGTCACAAGGCGTAAAATAAGGTGTAGAATTAGGTGCAAATGTACGTTGATTGAGCGTATCAAAAAGCCGCTGATCTTCAGCCGAAAACGAGGGGGCACCCAGGGTCCGCAATTCCGGCTGCCCCGCATTCACCCAGGCAGTGTACCAGAACGAAGCCACCGAGTAAATCGACTGCCGCATCCTCCGCTCCACCATGCCGTTTAGCTTTTTGTCATACGCAATCGTATATCCCTTTGAATATTGCCGGATCACCTTTCCCGACCTTTCTTCAAATGCATATCGCTTATCCGGGTCATAACTCCCCGATAACGCCTTTTCATAGCGCAGCACCGTATCCGATGCCGCCGCACTCTCCAACACCCGCGCCCAGATATATTTCAACGGATCTTTCACATAGCCCGCCCCGCCAATAAAAAAATCCCACTCCTTTTCGGCCAGTAATTCAGGAATCCTGCTTTCCCAAAACCCATGAATACCCCTTTGCCCGGTATGCTGACCGTTGTGATTGCTCGATGCATGCAGGGGCACATGCGCATCGGCAATATAATGACCGAGCTCCGCCGACAACTTCAAAATCCGACCCGCATCCCGCACACGCATCGCCTCCTCCAGCCTCCGCTCCATCACCTGCACCCACCAGGGCACAATGCCATGCGCATTGAGCGAATCCACTCCCAGCTTCTTCACCGCACTGTCCCACCGCCGCGGTAACCCGTCAAACGGATACTTCCCATACTTATCCATATCAATATAATGCCTCGGCGCCTCCTCCTTCACCGCATACCTCCGCTTATCCGGATCAACCGAATGCAGCGTTAAAAAATCAATATGTCGTTTGTAAAAAACCAGCATCTCCGGCGGCAGAAGAAAAACCGCAAAGAAATTTATCCGCTCATGCCCGTAAAATCCCCAGCAATAACAAGGCAGGGCAGGCACCATGAGCATCGAAATAAACAGTATGAGACGGCAGAGAAACATTCTGCCAAATTAAGAGGAGATTATAAATCAACATGGGGGTTTTCACCGGGATTTTGTGTTGAAGAACCCGGCTGGATGCGCTCTTCTTCCACCTCGGCCACACCACCACTGATAGCATATTTCAACGCATCACTCGCACTCACATCATTCAACACCCTCACCCTAGTTTTCGGCACCATATACAAATGACCGGCAAAAGCATATGACTGCGGCACATACACCGCCACATAATCTTTTAAACCAAACTCACTGGCATCCTCATCCGTAATAAAACCAAGCTGAAAAATATCCGGCTGGCCAATGCTTACCAACACCGCCTTTTTAAACTTCCGCTTATTCCCCGCAAACGCCTCAAACAAATCCTTGACCGACGAATAAATAAATTTTATCCCCGGCGTCCGCTCCAACCACTCATCAAAAAGACTGAATATCCTGCTCGTCAGAAAATTCGAACTCAAAAATCCAATTACCACCAACGCCACAAAAATCACCACAAATCCCAACCCATAATTCTGATTGACTACCCTCCCAGTGACATCCTTTTCCGTAAATATTGGAATCCAGCTGTCTACCGAAGACACAAACCAATAAATCAGGTAAATAGTAATCGCAACCGGCGCCACCACAAGGATTCCCTGCAACAAATACTGAAGCACCTTCCGCCAGCGCCATTTGAATCTACGGGTCGACATAGAACAAAACTATGTACAATGACCTACATACCACTCATAAAATCAAAAGAAAAAAAATCATTGGAAACTTTGGTAACAAAAATAGTTTCCATAGTTTTGTGCCCGATTTGAAGGAGAAATATGGAAATAAAGGATAGAATACGGGTTAAAGCAGAAGAACTGTTCTGGCGCTACGGCATCCGCTCAGTTTCCATGGACGACATCGCCACACAACTGGGTATGTCCAAAAAAACCATTTACCAATACTTCGCCGACAAAGACGAACTCGTAGACGCCGTCATCAACCGCGAAATAAATGAAATGCAGCACGATTGCCTCGACTGCAGCTCAAAAGCCCGCGACGCTGTCCATGAAATGTTCCTCACCATGGAACAGATCTACGAAAAGATCAGCAACATGAACCCCATGGTACTGAATGACCTGGAAAAATTTCACTTCGAATCATTCCAGAAATTCATGCAGTACAAAAACCGCTTCCTCCTGCAGGTCATTACCAACAACCTCACAAGAGGAATAGAAGAAGGCCTTTACAGGGAAGAACTCAATGTAGACGTCATCGCCCGCTTCCGCCTGGAATCCGCGCTGATGGCATTTAACATGACCATATTCCCTCCAAATAAATACAACCTCGCCAACGTAAGCTTGGAAGTAATGGAGCACTACCTATATGGACTTGCCTCCCAGAAAGGACACAAGCTCATACAGAAATATAAACAGGATCAAACAAAAAAACCACAGAACAATGCAAAGAGCAAGTAAGTTTTTCGCATGGATCGGAATGACAGCATTGGCAATTCCTGTGATGGCACAGGAAACACACAACTTTAGCGTATCACAAGCGGAAGAATACGCAAAGAAAAACAGCGTGCAGGTAAAAAAAGCCTTAACCAATGTCGAAATCCAGAACCAGACAAACCGCGAAATAACATCAGCAGCATACCCGCAGCTTTCAGGAGGCTTCACCATTAACTACTTCCCGAAAGTGCCGGTACAAAGTTTTCCCAACTTCATCTCCGCGGCCACCTACGGCGTGCTCACCGATGAAGGTGTGAAAGACGGCAGCGGCAACGCAATCGTAGCGCCTACCGACTTCGGATTTATACAGGCCCAGTTCGGCACCAAATACACTGCCACAGCCGAAATATCCGGCTCACAGCTGCTTTTCGACGGACAGGTATTCATTGGCCTCAAGGCAAGAAAATCTGTAATGGAATTCGCAAACAAACAACGCGAACTGACTGAAGAAATGGTAAAGGCAAACGTCAACAAGATCTACTGGCAACTGGTTGTCGGCAAAAAACAAATGGAAGCATTCGACGTCAACCTCACAACACTCGAAAAACTTTCCAACGACACCAAAGCCCTCTTCGAAAACGGATTCAGAGAAAAACTCGATATCGACAAAATCGAAGTGCAGATACTCAACCTGAAAACCGAAAAAGAAAGAGTTCAAAACCAGCTGACAAACGGCTACTCCGCACTCAAATTTCTCCTCGGTATGCCACAGAAAGATCAGCTGACCCTCACCGACAGCATCACTGAAGAAGAGCTCAAAAAAGACATTCTCGCAGATGAATTCAAATACACCGAACGCAAAGACTACCAGCTCTACCAGATCGCCAAAAGACTGGGAGACCTCAACGTAAAACGCTACAAATACGCGTATTATCCAACACTGGCGGCTTTTGGAACCTACAACAAAAACGCACAGCGCAACAAATTTGACATCTTCAACTTCTCCAAACAATGGTTTACGACCGCACTGGTAGGTGTCAAACTATCTGTGCCCATCTTCGACGGCTTCGCGAAGGACGCGCGGGTGAAGAAAGCAAAACTCGAACTACAGCAAACACTGTACGACATAGAAAATACCACGCAGACAATCGACAATGAAGTGGAACAGGCCCGCGTAACCATCCGCAGCAGCCTCCTCACCATGGACCTGCAGAAAAGAAATGCAGCACTGGCAGAAAGAGTTTACAACACCGAGAAAATAAAATACGAACAGGGACTCGGCAGCAACCTGGAAGTAATCAACGCACAGGCTGCACTTAAAACGGCACAGATAAATTATTACGCGTCACTGATAGACGTCATAATCGCCAAAGTAGATTACC
>JACMLD010000098.1 GCA_014379785.1 Chitinophagaceae bacterium | reverse complement strand
TGGCCACAGATAAGATACGCCCAGGTCCTGCTGACATTTGCCGAAGCGCAAAATGAAGTAGGCGGACCAAACGCTGAAACCTGGAACGCCCTCAACCTGATCCGCACCAGGGCCAGTCTCGTAACACCGGCCGTTGGCACATTTACGCAGGCTACATTCCGAGAAGCGGTGTGGCGCGAACGCTGGCATGAGCTCTGCTACGAAGGAATCACATGGTTCGATATGATCCGTCTCAAAAAAGCCTATGTGGAAGCGACCAATAGTTTTGAAAATTTCACAGGTCACAAGTTTGCCGACAATCAGCTGGCCATTCTTGCCAATAAACATTTGTTGCTGCCATTGCCTACGACGGAAATGCAGAATAATCCGAATCTAAAACCAAATAATCCTGATTGGTGAGACGTCGATCAGTTGATCAGTTGATTCGTTGACTGGTTGAGCTCCGTCATTTCGACCGAGCGCAGCGAGTGGAGAAATCCCCCACCGCTATCGGGCTGCCTACCGGGTGCGGATGCATGTTCCTTCGCTGCGCTTCTGCGCAAGGAGTCGACTTCGGCATGACAAGAGCGACAGAAAACTCTGTGGCTCTTGTCATTAAGTACAAACCAGTCAACGAGTCAACCAGTCAACGAGTCAACGAGTCAACCAGTCAACCAGTCACCAAGTCAACGAGTCAACTGATCAACCCCTCACCCCATCTACCCCAAAAAGTACAAACGGTAAACTGATTTCCGAACGGCTTCGTACATTGAAACATAAACTCAGGTGTATGTTCAGAAACTTTCTCAAAGTAGCCATCAGGAACATCCTCAGACACAAATCATTCTCTGCCATCAATATTGCCGGACTCTCACTGGGAGTAACCGCATGCCTGCTCATCGGGCTGTTTGTCTGGGATGAAAAACAATACGATGACTTCATTCCGGACGGTGACCGTATCTACCGGATTTACAATGAGAGAGTGCAGGAAGGAAGCCTCACAAATATGGCCATGACACCGCCGATGTTTACAACCGTGCTCCAGAAAGATTACCCGGAAATTGAACATGCAGTAAAATTTCTTCAACTGCAATCAAAAAGCCTGTTTGAAGCAAACGGAAAAAAAATTTATGAAACCGGCGGCATCGCGGGGGACAGTGGCTTCTTCAAAATATTTCCCCTGCAACTGGAGTACGGCAACCCAGGAAGCGCGCTCTCAGGACCCACTGCCCTGATACTGTCTCAAGCCCTGGCAAAACGATTTTTTGGAACAGCAAATCCCATTGGAAAATCAGTACTGATTGACAAACAAAACTTTCAGGTATCCGGGATTTTACGTGAGACCACCCAAAACTTTCACCTCTCTCTTAATTTTATCATCAATCTCTCTGCAACCGGCATCCCGACACAGAGAATGGAAAGCTGGCAGTGGCAGCAATTCAACACATATGTAAAACTGAAGCCTGGCACAAACGCAGCAGGCGTGCAAGCCAAGTTCGCGCAGTATGTAAAAACCAAAATCTTGCCGGGACTGGCAACGTCGGGCACGAATTACACACCATTTTTTCAGCCGCTGAGCAAAATCCATCTATACTCCTCAGATTTTAAATACGACATGGCGGTGAAAGGAAACATACTATATGTAAAAGCCCTTTCAATCATTGCTGTATTCATTCTTATCATTGCCTGCTTCAACTTCATAAATCTTTCTACCGCCAAATCGTTGCAAAGAGCCAAAGAAGTTGGACTTAGAAAATCAATCGGGGCCAGCAGAATGCAACTGATGCTGCAATTCACCGGGGAGACTTTGCTCATTACAATATTCAGCGTGCTGATATCGCTTGCCCTTGCCATTCTTCTACTCGGCAATCTGAATGAGTTTACCGGCAAAAACATCAGCTATTCAATTTTCTACAATCCTTTATTTCTTTTGACATTGCTGGGTATTACTGTTCTCACTGCGTTGCTGGCTGGTTTCTATCCGGCCATGGTTTTATCACGATTTGAACCTGTCCGTGTTTTAAAAGGCAACGCTTCCGGTGATACAAATCCCGGTCGTACGCCCTGGCTCCGGCATTCACTGGTCGTTACGCAATTCACACTATCAGCATTGCTCATCGTTGGCGCTATGGTCGTGTATCGCCAGGTCGATTTTCTTCACAACAAAGACCTCGGTTTTAAAAAAGATCAAATAATGTTTTTCCCAATGCGCGGGGACAATATGACAAAAAATTATTCATCATTCAAGGAACAGCTTCTCCGTCAACCCGGCGTCAGTAACGTATCGATGGGTTATGGATTTCCGGGTGACATGGTTGCTGGTGATGGCATCATCGTTCCGCAATCCGGTGGCAACAAGGAGTTTTCAGCCACTCAGCTCCTGGTTGATCATGATTATGTAAAAACGCTGAGTTTACAGTTGATTGCAGGTCGCGATTTCTCACGCGAGACACGCACAGATGAGACGGAGGGGTTCATCATAAATGAAACCGCCGTCAGGGAACTTGGACTGGAAACACCAGAAAAAGCAATCGGTCATCCGCTTATCTGGACCGTCTGGGAATCTGTTCAGCCTGACTCATTGAAAAAAGGACGCGTGATTGGAGTGGTAAAAGACTTCCACTACAAGAGTCTTTATGACAAGGTCACTACAGCAGTTATTCAGATTTATCCACCTGCATACTGGAAGGTGGCGGTAAAAATGAGAGCAGCCGAAACCGATAAAGGAATAGCAGCTATAAAACAGGTCTGGCAAAGTTTTTCACCGGACTTTCCGCTCGAATATAATTTTCTGGATGAAAATTTTGAGCAGATGTACAACGCCGAAGACAAGCTCAAGACCCTGCTATCCATTTTCACTGTAATCACAATTTCGGTGGGTTGCCTCGGACTATTTGGACTGGCTGCCTATTCCGCTCAGAAAAGAAAAAAAGAAATAGGTATCAGAAAGGTACTCGGAGCGTCGGTTGGAGAGGTAGTGGTACTGTTGTCAAAAGATTTTGTAAAGCTGATCCTGATTGCGCTAGTGATATCATGGCCATTTGCTTGGTACTTTATGCATGAATGGCTCAATGATTTTGCTTACCGAATTGATATGAACTGGGGGATATTTGCGATAACAGGTCTCATGAGTATCGCCATTGCATTTGCAACAGTTTGCTTTCAGGCGATCAAAGCTGCAATGGCCAATCCGTCAACGAGCCTGCGATCAGAATAACTATTTTTCTTTGACAACATTCACAGCGCTTGGACCTTTTGGACCCATTTCTACTTCGAAAGTAACTTTGTCTTTTTCAACAAGTCTTTCTGTGAGCTGGTTAACGTGTACGAAAATTCGTTCCTGTGTCTCGAGGTCGTTGATAAAGCCAAAACCTTTATCGTCATTGAAGAAGGTCACAACTCCTTTACGAACAGGATCCATTTCGCCTTCTACCTGGCGTGCCACGCCGATCTGCATATCTTCCTGATTGAATACTTTTTTCTTGCGTGGGTCAGGAGGGGTTGAAGAAAGGTTGCCATTTTCATCCAGATACGCCATCATATCATCAAGAGATTTTCCCTTTGTTGCATTCGCCTTGCGCTCCTGCATTTTTTCTGCCTTGTCCTGGCGTGCCTTGTTTCTCTTTTTTTCCTTTTCCTTCTTGCCGAAAGTTTCCTGAGATTTACCCATGTTTACAGAAATGTTTGTTTGAACGGTGAAGATCGGAATTTTCGGCTTCCCTACCAATTATTCATTTGATCCTTGTTGATCCGTTCGGCCTCAATGATATCCCCACTTGCCCAGTTTTTGCTGTACGGAACAAATATGGCTATCCACAGGCTCCGCGACAGCCGCATCAGGATGGGTTGCATTGCCACGAGTAACAGTGCATTGATGCCCATCCACCAGAAAAATCGGTTGTCGTCGAGCGACAATCCGATAGTCAAAGCCCACAAAACCAGAGAGATACCACTGATTGCCACCGCAAGTCCATAACTCACGAAACCCGTTCCATAATAAAAGCCAACTTCTACCTCAAAAGGTTGTCCACACACCTCGCAGCGCTCATTCATTTTCATGAAATTCTTAAGGTCATATGTATTTTTTTTCTGAAACAGGTTGCCTCGGCGACAGCGGGGGCATTTGTAGCGGAGAATGCTGAGAATCAGACCGGGTTTGTCATCGGATTTTACTGCACACATACTTTGATTGGTTACATTTGGACGCACAAAGTTACCCATAAAAAAGGGTAGTCATGAAGGTAAATCTCCTTGCCAACGAATCACGATAGCTTTTGTTCTTCCACCTTGGCTTTTAACCGTTCGACTTTGATATCCACTTTTATCAGGCCATACAGACTCATGTAAATATTTGCAACGAATACGAGTGCAAACCCGGCGATTACATAACCACGCCAGTCCATGATCAGAAGTTTATAATCTGTAAAAAAAAGCATTGCAATAGTTACATAGTGGCTGAAACAATATTCGCAGGTGAAGAGGTAAAAAAACTTTCTTGTAAGAATGCTTTTGCCATCTTTGGATTTTTTCACACAAAAATCTTTGCATTCGCGGAATATTTCTTCGTGTGTGACCGTCCATGAAATGCATGCAATGGGAATTGCCAGCAAAAACAGCCAGGCTACCTGTGTTCCGATAGACATAAATATTGAATATGGTTTTAAAATGAAAAATCCATGCCACCCTCCTTCGCCGAAGCTTCGGCGGGTGGAGCATATCCGCATTTGCGCATCTGCGCATCTCCCAATCTACTCTATCTTTACGGAAATTTTTATAATATGGAGTATCGTCAGTTTTCAGGTGCTGGCTTAAGGGTCCCGGTTCTCAGCTTTGGGACGGCCACCTTTGGAGGTGGAAATGAGTTTTTCAAAGCCTGGGGAAATACTCAGCAGGCCGAAGCCGACAGGATGGTTGGACTATGCATGGATGCCGGTTTGAATTTTTTCGATACCGCCAATACCTACTCGCGGGGTACCGCCGAAACAATTTTGGGTAAATCATTGAAATCAATTCGTGATAAAGTATTTGTTTCCACCAAGGCAACACTGACCATGGGAGAGGGTCCAAATGATTTTGGCTCATCAAGACATCATCTGGTAAAAGCCTGCGAGGACAGCCTCCGCCGACTCAACACCGATTATATTGATATTTATCATATGCATGCATTCGATGCACATACTCCTGTTGAAGAAACGCTCGGAGCGCTCGACAATCTGGTGAAATCCGGAAAGGTCAGGTATATCGCCTGTTCAAATTTTTCCGGCTGGCACCTGATGAAATCTTTGAGCGTTTCAGAAAAATACGGCTGGTCAAAATACATCGCCCACCAGGCATACTATTCACTACTCAATCGCGAATTTGAATGGGAACTGATGCCGCTCGGAGTTGATCAGAAAGTGGGGACAGTCGTATGGAGTCCACTCGCCTCCGGCAGACTTGGCGGAAAATTCCGGAGAGGGCTGCCATTGCCGAAAGACAATAGAATGAGCCAGGGCGGTGCGCATGGGCCTGCTACAAATTTTGAACACCTTTACAATATCGTTGATGTACTTGATTTGATTGCCGCGGAAACGGGCAAATCGATCTCCCAGGTCTCACTCAACTGGCTTTTGCAAAAACCAACTGTTGTCAATATCATCATCGGCGCCAGAAACGAGGAACAGTTAAAAGAAAATCTGGGTTCTGTCGGTTGGAACCTCAGCGCCGATCAGGTCGCCCGCCACGATGCAGCCAGTACCGTTGACCCGACATATCCATATTGGCACCAGGATGGGTATCAGCAGTTGAAGAATAAAATCGAGTAGAATGAGAGAGAATGAGGGAGAATGTGGGAGAATGTGGGAGAATGAGGGAGAATGAGAGAGAATGAGGGAGAATGAGGGAGAATGAGAGAAAATGTGGGAGAATGTGGCTCGCTTCGCTCGA
>JACMLD010000097.1 GCA_014379785.1 Chitinophagaceae bacterium | reverse complement strand
GGAAAGGAAGTGCTGAGGATAGAAGAGTTGATGGAGGCTCCTGAGACGAAAAAGAAATCTGCATTGCCGTCTGATACCTATGTACTGGTAGACCGGCTGGTAGTAAAAGAATTTGATGAGGATGACAGGCATAGAATTGCCGATTCCGCCGGAACGGCATTTTATGAGGGCGAAGGGCAGGTTTACCTGGAAATCGATGGAAAAGTGCTGAGGCACTTCTCAAACCGCTTCGAACTGGATGGGATTACATTCGAAGAACCAGTTCCGAATCTTTTTTCATTCAACAACCCTTTTGGCGCATGTCCAACCTGCGAAGGCTTCAGCCAGGTGCTCGGAATCGATGAAGATCTTGTCATACCAGACAAAAGACTCAGTGTGTATGAAGGAGCAGTGGCTCCATGGAAGGGAGAAAAACTCGGACTTTGGAAAGAAAACTTTATCAAGTCCTCGAAGAAGAGCGGGTTCCCGATTCACAAACCCATCATTGACCTTTCAAAATCAGAGTACCAGTTTTTATGGGAAGGCGATGACCAGGTTGCGGCGATCAACGACTTTTTTAAAGAAGTGGAACAAAACCTTTACAAAGTTCAATACCGTGTGCTTTTGTCGAGATACCGCGGCAGGACCAATTGTCCGGATTGCAAAGGTTATCGCCTTCGCAAGGAAGCCTTGTATGTGCAGGTTGCCGGCAGACATATCGGCGAGCTCTGCGATATGCCTGTCAAGGATCTGGTGAAATGGTTTGAGAACCTCGAATTGACCGAACATCAGAAACAGATTGCGAAGCGTATTTTATTTGAAGTAAATCACCGCCTCAAGACGCTGATGGATGTTGGACTGGGATACCTCACCCTGAACCGGCTTGCCAACAGCCTGAGCGGTGGCGAGAGTCAGCGCATTCAGCTAACAAGAAGTCTCGGCAGCAATCTGACCAACTCATTATATATATTGGATGAGCCTTCTATCGGACTCCATTCGCGTGATACCACCAGGCTGATAAGAGTATTGAAAGAACTGCGTGACCTGGGCAACACCGTTGTGGTGGTAGAACACGATGAGATGATGATGCGTGAGGCAGATTATATCATTGATATGGGTCCGCTTGCCAGTCATCTCGGCGGCGAAGTGGTGGCCTTCGGAAATTATGACGAACTCATCGCCAATCCCAAAAGCCTTACAGGAAAATATCTCAAAGGTGAATTCAAAATAGAACCACCGAAACAAGTGCGCAAATGGAACCGGTCCATTACAGTGGAAGGTGCGCGCCAGCACAATCTCAGGAATGTGAAAGTTGAATTTCCCCTCAACGTGCTATGCGCCATCAGTGGAGTGAGCGGCAGCGGAAAAACCACGCTGATCAAACAGATCCTGTATCCGGCTTTGCTAAAACTCAAAGGGGAGTTTGCAGACAAGGTGGGACTTCACAAAGGAATTACCGGTGATGTGGATTCCATCTCGCAGGTGGAGATGGTGGATCAGAACCCCATTGGAAAATCTTCGAGAAGCAATCCGGTTACCTATATAAAAGCCTACGATGAAATACGCGATTTGTACAGCAAACAACCGCTGGCAAAAATGCGGGGATTTCAGCCGAGACACTTTTCTTTTAATGTAGACGGTGGAAGATGTGATGCTTGTAAGGGTGAAGGCGAACAGGTGGTAGAAATGCAGTTTCTGGCCGATGTGCACCTGACATGCGAAGTCTGCAACGGAAAGAAATTTAAGGAGGAAGTCCTTGAGGTCACTTACAAAGAGAAAAATATCTTCGACATTCTTGAACTGAGTGTGGATGAGGCAATAGATTTTTTCTCTGACAACAAAGAAGTGATTGGAAAAATCCGGCCTTTGCAGGATGTGGGTCTTGGGTATATAAAACTCGGACAGTCATCGGACACCTTATCCGGCGGCGAAGCACAAAGGGTAAAGCTGGCTTCATTCCTTGGCAAGGGAAAGGGTCAGGGTCAGATATTGTTCATTTTTGATGAACCTACCACCGGGCTGCATTTTCATGATATCAAAAAACTCCTGGCTTCTTTCAACGCCCTGATCCAACAGGGTCATTCGATCCTGGTTATCGAACACAATACCGACGTGATAAAAAGTGCCGACTGGGTGATAGATCTCGGACCGGATGCAGGTGATATGGGCGGCGAAGTTGTCTTTGCCGGAACCCCCGATCAGCTGAAGAAATTTAAAGGAAGTTTTACCTCAGAATATCTTTAGGTTTTGAATTTCACTATCTTTAGCGGCGCTTATCTGCTACTCTCCTCTACCCTTTGCAATCGTCTATCTAAAGGCTTGTAAACTATCTCTTCAATAAACTGAAACTTATGCACATTAAGAAACTTTACACTTTAAGTTCTATACTTTTTTTTGGGCTTGGCGTGGCAGCGCAGGCACCAGGAGGAGTTGCTGCAAATCTGAAACTCTGGATCAAATCAGATGCAGGTGTTACGGCCACTGCGGGAGCAGTCGACAGCTGGACATATTCCAATGATCTTACAAAATCATTTATAGCTACCCTGGCTGACAGACCCGCGGTTGCACTGAACTCCGTCAACTTTTTTCCTTCTATCAACTTCAATGGCGCCAATCAGATGCTCGGGCCAAATGGTCTCAATGCACCAATTGTTGCCGGAGATGATGATTACGCAGTATTTGGTGTATGGCGCGCTACATCACCAGGAGCGCAAAGAATCTGGTCGCAGCGCAGCACCGTTTCTGCATTCAATAACGGTGTGTCGCTTTCGCATTATAATGATGGCAGCACGAATTTCTGGGGAAATCAGGCGGAGATTGCTCCATTCACCCAAACCTGGACAAAATCTTTTCAACTGGGTTCATGGAAGATATCTCAGTTGAATCTGCTTGCACAGGACAATGATGATCAGCAGGTGTTTGATGAGACAAATACGAATGACCCGGTTATCTCCAATACTTATAATTTCGGTTCCGGTCAGGCTGTAAGAAACCTGGCGGACGAGAGCAACTCTCTTGGTGCGAGAAACACCCCAACTGAAGAGGCGTTTGTTGGTGAGATGACGGAAATCATTGTCTATGATGCTGCGGTTGTTACCCCACTTACAAGACAACAGATATTTTCTTACCTCGCGTTGAAATATGGTATTTCAAAAACCGGTGATTATTTCGCATCTAACGGCACAACCAAGTTCTGGGATTCTACAGCGAATACCGCTTTCAGATTTTCCGTATTCGGTCTCGGACAGGATGACAACTCCGGTTTGTTGATGGCATCATCCAACAGTGTTGAAACAGGCACAGGAAATGGCACTGGTCAGTCTGGTCTGGGAAACATCGTGTTGTCTGCCCCGTCTGCGCTTTCGAATCTTGAGTTTCTCATGATAGGCAATAACAATGCTGCTCTTTCTGAACAGGCAACAGATGTGCCTGTTACTGCCGATCCTGCGGTGAGAAGATTTGCAAGAGAGTGGAAGGTGCAGCATACTGGCACAGTTGGAACTGTGACGCTTACTTTTGATTTCAATGGGTTGGCCACTACGGGTACGATCGGCAACGTCACGCATTTTCGGCTGATGGTTGATGAAGATGGTGATGGTGATTTTACAACAGGCACTATCCGTTATCAGCAGCCCAGCAGCTTCAGCGGATCCGTGGCTTCCTTTACTAACCTTATTTT
>JACMLD010000096.1 GCA_014379785.1 Chitinophagaceae bacterium | reverse complement strand
TGGAAGGAGAAAGATCGAATATTGAAATTTCGTTTACACTTACTCCAGAAAATCCTGCGCTGATCCAGGAATACCATATCAGGGAAGTTGGGAAGCGTTGAGTGACGGCTGGGTATGCCTGCGCCTTCGCTCGGGGTGACAGTCATTTCGACTCCCGTCGCGAAGCGATGCGGGCGGAGAAATCCCACGCTATTAATCAGTGATCCCGACTCCGGTCGGCTGGGGACCCCTCGGCTACGCTCGGGGTGACAATGATCCCGACTCCGGCCGGTTGGGGACCCCTGCTCCTTCGCTAAGGCTTCGGCGCACGGAGTCGGATGCGGGGTGACGGTCATCGGTTCCTCCCCTTTTCATTCTTATAAATACTCTGCACGCATTCGCTTTGCCAGAAGTTTTTTGTGTCGATATCCATGGCGGTTAATTTCCCGAGAAATGCGGCTCCGGTGTCAATGTTCCAGACATTCACTGCCTGCATCGGAATACCTATACCATAGTTGGTCGTTGGCGTATGTCCAATGTAAATTTCATGGTAGAGACTCAGACGCTTCGGATAAAGAGCAGAATCCTGTTTTACCTTGGGATCCATTGCCAGCGCCATTTCCCACAGGGTCCGATCCCACATATAATTCGTCTCATACCTTTCTTTTGCCGGTCCGTGCATAGAAGAAAAACCTGCATGAACAAAAAGACGATTTTTCCCGTCGATGTAAAAATTTTTCAAACGGTTGAAAAAAGCGCGGTGGACGGCTCGTTTTTCCGGCGAATATTTCGCATAGCTCTCCACTGTAGATTTACCACCGTGATAAAGCCATTCTTCATCGGCCTTCAGTCCATTCATCCACTCTTCGCACCATGCATCGTGATTGCCTTTGAGAAAGATACAATCATTGGTTGCTTCCAGTTTCATCAGCCGCTCTACCACACCGGCAGACTCTGACCAGCCGTCTACATAGTCGCCGAGAAAAATAAGTTTGTCCTCCGGCGCTAACCCGATCTGAGCAATAAGTTGCTCGAACGCCTGAAGTGCGCCATGAATATCTCCGAATACAATTGTTCTTTCTATGGGCATGGATAAAACTTTCAGAAGGTAATAAATGCAGGTGGTACATTGTCGGTGAGCCAGACGCCGTTGTCTGAAAGATAAAATGTAAAGCCGGCCTTATCCATGCCCGCTGTGTCAATGACAAGTATAATCGGTTTACCATGTCGTCCTCCAACGTTTACGGCAGTTGCTTTATCTGTACTGAGGTGCACATGCTGGCGGCTCATTTTCTGAAGTCCTTCCTGCCTGATGCTTTCAAGCGATTTCTCTACAGTACCATGGTATAGGATTGCAGGTGGAGTCTGGGCCTGCAGGTTTAGATTGATGTTAACCGAATGTCCCTGGCTGGCTCTGATTCGTGACTTGTCCTCGATTAACAGAAATCTTTTCTTGTCGTTGGTTGCCACGATTTCCTCCAGATCCGATTTCTGAAAAATGCGTCCGGCTTGTGCGGATTTGAATATCAGCTCATCCACATCTGCCCAACCATTTTCATCCATTGCCAGTCCAATCAGTTCAGGATGGTGCCTCAGCGTATAGCTCAGAAATTTACTCAGATTTTTTCTTTCTTTGTCATCCATTTTTTTGAAATAATTCATCGTCTGCAGTGCCTATCCAATGTGGTGCGTCGCCGATCTTTTGTCTCAGGATCATATTTAGCTGGGCTGCGTGGTGCTGTACGTGCCGCATATTATAAATGAGGAGTTCGAGCAAAACAAACTCCCTGTTTTCATCGTCCTTCCAAACGGAAGTCAGGTTGTTTTCGTTCAAACCTCCAATCACCTTTCGGCATTTCTCGCGTGCCGTTGACAGGTAACCCAGTATTTCCGCCTTGCCGTACATTTTATCCGGGATCACGTCATCGATGGCATGCTCCGGCAGTTCATTCATATCTGTGAGGGTGAACGGAAGACCGGGAACAAAATCGGATGGCGAATTGGTCAGGTAATAATCCAGAAAAAACACCGTATGAAAAGCGATATAGAAGGAACGTCTGTCGTTTGTCCACTGATCATCCGGTAGGGCTGCAATGGCATTGCGAAGCATGTCAATGCTTGCGCCAAATTGTTTCCACAAAATTTCTTTCAATGAGTTTAACATGATTATCCCTTTATTTAGCGTGGGCCTTTGCTTTCAGAATTCCGCCACTTGCCTCTTTAATACTCTGCACGTAGATAAATGCTTTGGGATCGATCTCTAGGATAGCCTCCTGCAATTGTTTTATTTCGAGGCGGGTGATGATGGTTACGATAATATCGCTCTGCGTTCTTACTTCAAAGCTGCCGGGCAGGTATCCCCTTTCGCCTTTGTAGACGGTGATGCCTTTGCCAAGATCGTTTACCAGCAGGTGTTTGACTTCTTCTGGTTGAGAGCAGATGATATTCATGGCAGTGAATTCTTCAATGCCATCTACCACATAATTTGTTGCACGCGTGGCGGTAAAGTAAGTAATGATTGAATACATGGCCGTTTCGATGCCAAACTGCATCGCGGCCACTGCAAAGATAATTGTATTGATCAGCATGATGATCTCGCTGTTTGAGAAACCGGTTTTTCTGCCTGTGAAAACGGCAATCACTTCGGCACCGTCGATAACTCCGCCGCCACGGATGACCAGTCCAACCCCTGTACCTATCAGGATACCGCCAAAAGCGGCAATCAGCAATTTGTCGTTTGTGATGGGATTGATTTCAACAAAAAGGAGTCCGATTGCGAGGAGAATGACCGCGATGGTTGTCTGCACGGCAAAGGTTTTACCGATGCGCCGGTAGCCGAGATAGATAAAAATGATATTTAAAAATATCACCAGAAAACTGATATTGATGTGAAAGATTTCATGGAGCAGGATCGAGATGCCTGTGATGCCTCCATCCATAAATCGGTTCGGAATCATAAACCCTTTCATGGCAAGCACAGCCAGGGTGGTGCCGACAAGTATCAGTAAAAGATTTTTTCCATTCAACACTACCTTCCAGTCTACCGCATCGCTTTTATAAGTTCGTTTCATAATGATTCTTTGCTATAGGATTTTTGAAAAACCCATTTCAAATACAAATATCCAATCAATCCTGCTGTCAATGAAGAAATCAATACAGCTATTTTGGAACTGGTAACGGTTTCGCCATCGTTGAAAGCCAGTAAGGTGATGAAGATAGACATTGTGAATCCAATTCCCCCGAGCAGTGAAGCACCAAAAATATGTTTCCATCCGACATTTTCTCCCAGCTGTGTTATACGCATTTTCACGGCAGTAAAAGTGAAGAGAAGAACGCCAAGCGGTTTACCAACCACCAGGCCGAGAAAAATGCCGAGGCTGTTGGCAGAAAACATTTGTCTGCCCCAGCCTGAGCTGAAAACCACCCCTGTATTTGCAAGAGCGAATATCGGCAGAATCAGAAACGCCACCGGTTTGTGCAGAAAATGCTGCAGGCGGTAAGAAGTACTCTTTTCATCTCCATTACCAAAGGGAATTGCAAAGGCGAGAATGATTCCGCTAATGGTGGCATGCACCCCGGATTGCAACATGCAATACCACATCAAAATTCCCGGAATGAGGTAGAATATCAGGCCATTTATTTTCAATCGGTTCATTGCAAACAAAATCGCCCAAATGGCCATAGCGATGCCGAAATAAAAGAATGAAAAAGATTTGGTATAGAAAATCGCTATCACAATGATGGCACCTAGATCATCAATGATGGCAAATGCTGTAAGAAAAACTTTTAACGCAATGGGCACTTTGTTGCCCAGCAACGACAGTATACCCAGTGCAAAAGCGATATCCGTTGCCATCGGAATGCCAAAACCAGCGCTGGTGGCCGAACCCGCATTGTAGGAAAAATGGATGAGTGCAGGAACAATCATTCCCCCGATGGCCGCAAAAACCGGTAATAAGGCGTTTTTTAAGGATGACAGTTCACCGATATAAATCTCACGCTCGATCTCCAGTCCGACGAGTAAAAAGAAGATGGCCATCAGACCATCATTTACCCAAATCTCAATGGGGTACCTGAGCACGACGTCTCCTGAAACAAAACCAACTTCCCGGTGCCAAAAATGAAGATAGCCCTCGCCGAAACCCGAGTTAGCAACCAG
>JACMLD010000095.1 GCA_014379785.1 Chitinophagaceae bacterium | reverse complement strand
AGTTGTGGAAAATAAAATTGTAAACTACTGATATGGCCAGTGTTCTGGATATTGTCGGCAATACTCCCATGGTGGAGCTGCAAAGAATCAATCCCAATCCGCGCGTAAAGATTTTTGCGAAACTTGAAGGAAACAATCCCGGGGGGAGTGTGAAAGACAGGCCAGCCCTGAATATGATTCGCTCCGCAATGGAACGTGGCGAGATTAACCGCGACACCAGACTGATCGAAGCCACCAGTGGCAATACGGGCATTGCGATGGCGCTGATCGCCAAACTTTTCAATCTGCAGATTGAACTGATCATGCCATCTACCTCTACGCGCGAAAGAGTGCTGACCATGGAGGCCTTCGGGGCGAAAGTGATTTTGCTCGATACGATCGAATTGTGCAGAGACTATGCGGAAGAAAAAGGAGCCAGCGGCGAATATTTTTTACTCAATCAATTTGCAAATCCCGACAACTACCTCGCACATTACAAGACAACAGGACCAGAAATCTGGCGCGATACAAATAATCAGATTACACATTTTGTAAGTTCCATGGGTACGACCGGAACGATAATGGGTACTTCCATGTTTTTGAAAGAGCAGAATCGTGATATTCAGATAATCGGGTGTCAGCCGACCGAAGAATCATCTATTCCGGGTATTAGAAGGTGGCCCGCTGCTTACCTGCCAAAAATCTTTGATGCTTCCCGGGTTGACAGAACGATGGATATTTCGCAAAAAGAGGCGACAGAAATGACGCGGAGACTTGCGAGAGAAGAAGGAATTTTTGCTGGAATGAGCAGTGGCGGTGCCGCTTCAGCAGCAATCAGACTGAGTAATGAACTGGATGCAGGGGTGATAGTTTTTATCGCCTGTGACAGGGGTGACCGTTACCTGAGCAGTGATCTTTTTGGCTAGTTTGCTTCTGAAGCTACATCTTCTGACTCAGCCTTTGGTGCTTCAGCTTTTGGAGAAACATTCCTTATGTGCAACTGAAATTTCGTGTTGAGGCTTACTTCATAATTCTGTGCAACAATCAAACCTTTTACAACTGCATCTTCCTGCATTGCAGCTGCCAGATCCAGCGCCAGTGGAGATCCGCTGATAACATTTGCCACCCTTCCGTTGTTGAATTCAATGGTGAATTTGTACCCTGCTTTGCGGCCCGTTCCTGCTCTTTCAAAATCAACCCGGTTGAGATCAAGTACCTGGGCACCGTTTGCTGATTTCTTAAGAAGGATTCTGACGATCGGCAGATATTTATTCCATATATGGGTGTACATGGTGCAAAGATGCGAAAAATCTGCCTTTAATTGCATTATTTTGATGAATAATATCAAATCATGGCAAGCACAAAAATAACTGTCAATAGCAACGGGTCCATAAAAATCGAAGGTGATTTTGAGGTTCAGGACAAGCAGGGTAATGTTTACGGGCTGGCTGGAAGGGAAATCATCTCTATCTGCCGATGCGGTTTATCACAGAATAAGCCCTTTTGCGATGGTTCGCACAAGGGACACTTTGAACATGATGCCGTGGCTTTCGACCTCCCACCCAAAAAGACGCTATAAATCAATGGCTTAGGTGATATGTTGAGTCTCATTCGAAGAATTCAGCGCGATAAATGGAAGCATTTTTTTGTTGGCATCGCTATGGGCCTGGTGCTCCAGACCTTTGCATGGATTATGCTGCCTCAATTTCCAAAGTCAGGAGCGCTGGCAGTATTCGTTGTGATTGTAGCTATCAGCTATGGGTTTGAGCTTTTCTCAAAGTTTACCGGGAAAGGACACTACGAAGTGAATGACGCGATTGCCTCCGTGATCGGCGGCCTGCTCGGTATGGGGATCATCATCGGATTTCAGTTGGCCGGTTAAGCAGGCACTTCTTCAGCAAAAAGAAAATTACTCTGGTGATATTGGTCGATATATGGCCTGGCCCTGTCAATATTCCAGGATTTATAATAAATGAGTAGTCTCAGGTATTCACGCTCGCCTACACCCGACAAATGAAGATCCTGAAGGGCGTTCAGGGTTTTTTCTATCAGCACTTCATCGCGACTACCAGTAAGCACCAATTCTTCCACGGATTCACTGATAGCCTGCAATGCGGGCTGCATCAGCTGCTTCACTTTTTCTCCTGCTTCCCTGATTCTCTGCTTCAATATTTCTGCATTTTCCTGCTGCTCCATACAAATCAATTTATGCATTTAAGAACCTGACAAATTTAATAAATATTCCGTCGTAAACATATCCGTTGACATCAATCCAGAAATATATTTTCAGCTTGCAAAAACATCTTTTGCATAAATGGATAAGTCCAAACGCCTTTTTCTCAAACATCTCGGTGAGCGCATCGCGTCACTGAGAGAGGCGAAGGGACTGACCCAGACTGAACTGGCCAGCCGATGTGAAAAAGACCGCCAAAGCATCAACAGGCTGGAAAAAGGAGGTATCAATCCAAGTGTTTATTATATCATCGAAATTTCCCGCGCATTGGAAACTTCCGTTTCCGAGATTCTTAAGCCGTTTTAGGGGAGGAAAGCAAGTTGGTAGTTGGTAGTTTGTAGTGGCAAAACCGAAATGGTTCGGTCATTTCGACCGAGCGCAGCGAGTGGAGAAATCCCCCACTATTACTTTGAGTACCGGTTGGGGATGCCTCGGCTGCGGCATGACCGCTTACTCAGGGTGCCACTACAAACTATCAACGACCAACTACCAACCTAATTTCCTCCCCCTACCATCCTTCCCGATACTGCCTCCTCACAAACTGATTCGCCGTATCAAAATTTGTAATCCTCATCGCCTCGCCATCCCACAAAAGTTTTTTCCGTCCTGGATACACAAATCCGCCCT
>JACMLD010000094.1 GCA_014379785.1 Chitinophagaceae bacterium | reverse complement strand
TGTGAAAGGTGATGGAGCAACGATTGGGTTACCTTCGTTACCATCAAGAACTACAGGAGTTGGAGAATTTGTATGGAAAATGTTGTTGAAAGCTGCAGAAGAATCACCATCAAGCGGTGGACGTGCACCGAAGAAAGAAGCGTTTGTTGTTGGTGAAGTTGCAAAAGCAGTTGGGAAAGCCTGTGAAATCACGAGTGAATTCAACAAAGCAAGTCTGCCATTTCTTCTTGTGTAAACAGCACCGTCGAAACGTCCAGCCTGGCTTGTGCCACCTGGGTTTACGCGTGGTACATCAGAACTTGGTCCGATCAAGGTAGCGTTTGCGATAAACGGACGTGTACGTGGTGAACCAGAGAAGAAAGCAGCACTGGCGTTTCCATCCAGTTCAATCATTTCAGAACCTGAGTTGTCAGCAACATCAGTTCTGTAAGCAATGATAAACTGGAGGTTACCGCGGTATCCCTCATCAAAATCAAAATCATCATCCTTGTTGCTGTAAGACAACAGGTGATCGGCATTCACTGTACCACCGAAAAATTCAAAAGCATCATCACCGGAGTTAGAAACTTCAATGTGATTGAGTACAGTTGAACTTCCGACACCGCAAAGTGTAAGACCGTTTACTTCTGCATTTGCAGCAGTTACAGTACCACCAGCAAATTCGATACGGTTGTAAGTCATAGAACCTGAATTATCAGCGGCATTGCTTCCACCATAAGAATTACGACCATTTGTCAGTGTGTTGAAAGCTTCAAAGTTGTTGAAAGTTGCACCAAATTGTGTTTTGATAGGAGCATCTCCAAGGATTACAACACCACCCCAATCACCTACGTTTCTTCCACCAACAGAGTTTGTTGAAGTCCAGATAATAGGAGAGTTTGCGGTTCCGTTAGCAATCAGGTCAGCACCTTTTTCAATAACGAGGCAACCCTTGTTATTTGTAAGGTTCAAAAGATCAGGAGCAGTTCCAAATGGAGTAGTCTTACCAAGGATAGTAACACCTGCATTGATAGTCAGTGTTACACCAGGTCTGACGTAAACGATACCGTTAAGAAATGTTGTTCTTGTAACAACGGTGTTGACAAGAATGTCTCCTGTGAGAGTGTCAACAGTTGTACCGATGATGAGTGGTTTTTCCACTTCCGAAGCTGTGTAATCCTTCTTGCAGGAAGTAGCAAATACAGCGGCCAGGCCCAAAGCAGCAATAATAGCTTTTTTCATTTTAGTTGTTTTTTTTTGAAATTTTTACGTGAGGTTCGTATACGGTTTAAGTAGTAGGGGATCTATGTTCCGAATAAGTTGTGCGAAGCTAAATCTGCTACATTACCATATAATTAACGGAACGTTATGATAAGAAAATGTAAATGTTAAGTGAAGGATTGACATAACTAGTTATTATAGTCTGTTTGCAATGGTCTGAAATTTACCCAGCCTCCAAACCAGCTGCCACTGCCCAATGCACCTTTATGCACAGTTTGTGTGAAGAAATTGTGATTGAAAATCGGTCCGGAAAAATCAGCTCCCGAAAGTGCTATTGAACCTGCTGAAGGTGTTGGATCGGGATTCAAATCAAATTCAAACGGCGCTTTATATGCCAATGACTGAGTATTCATCAAAGCCTGATTACCAAACTGTGGTTGCAGCATAAAACCCTTAAAGTCCCGGGCCGTAAAAGGAGGAATCAGATTTGAAGGAATATAAAAAACTCTGTTGCTGTCTAAACTATGAACTATATTAAATGTAAAGTCTGACTCTCCATTTTGAAGAGATAGTCCAGACTCTCTACTATCGATATAAAATCCTCCTTTTGGAAAACCTGTAAACACTGAATTTCTGATATGAAATTTTGCATTGCCCGTTACCAAAAGTGCTGCTACCCTTCCTCCGGAGAAGCCCTTCACAGTATCATTGTATTTGGAGGTAGTGGTTCTTTGACCATCAGGGCCAAGGACTGTAAAATTTGACAAAGATGGAAATGTGGTTTGTCCCTGCAAATACACGCCGGCAATATTGGCATTGTTGCCTGCAAAAAAAGGATGACGGTAAGCGAAAGCATGCTGCAACCTTCCTTTATAACCGTTGGTCAGTAAAAAATCTGACGGTGATGCCGCAAATGAGATAAGGTATTTTGCATTGACATTTCCCCCCGAGAACTCAAATGAAGAAGCAGTGTGTGCATAGCTGACCTGCACATGATGAATGGTCGTCAAAGAATCAATATTGCTTAGTGAAAGCGCGGCAGAGCCATTGGCAGTGGCGAATTCGATCCGGGTATAACTGATTATTCCGGAATTGAATCCAGCTGCCCCTGACAGGCTGATTCCGCCCCATAAATTCTGGCCATTGGCAGGTGTCGGACCTGCCGAACCCATTAAAGCATCGGAAGTGAATACAACCGGCTCTGTCTCTGTGCCCGCAGAAATTAATCTGCCTCCCTGCGAAACACTTATTCCGATATTATTTTTTACTTTGACCAATGTACCGGCTTCGATAAAAAGTACCTGTCCGGCTGTTCTGAAAAGTGGTGATGCAATCACATACACCGTGTCCTTTCTAAGACTGATGCTATCACTCTGTAACCTGGCAGCGGATATTGTGACCTCAGGCATTGCTTTCACCCGCTGCTCATTCTGCTTTTTACAGGCAGTAAAAGGCAATGAGAAGAGTATCGCGCTTATTACAAGTAAAATTCTGGTAAAACCAGTCATAAATTGATTATTATAAGGTGAGGGCAATGGAGAAAAAGAAGGTTCTTTGCCCGATTGTAATAGATGAAACATTGTCTTCCCCGCTTAAAACCCTTCCCTGTCCTGAAAAGGTAGCATCTATCCTAAATGCAGTTGTAAGTTTATCATCACCATTAAAGTCCTGATAAATAATCAAAGGCTTAGCCAGCAGGTTTGAAATGTTAAACTTCAGCTGCACCTTGTTTTTCAGGAGACTTTGTTTCAATCCGATATCAACGATATCTCTTGCCTGGGTGATAAAATGAGGTACATTCAGCAATGGCTTGCCACCGATGGGATTGACAACATAAATTGAACTGCCGAGCTGATTGATATAGTCTCCGGTTCGGTTATAGGTAAACGTGGCTTCGAAAGTTTTTTTAAAGGCTGCGATATTTATACCGGTGTTTATAATGTATTCGGCCTGGCCGGTAAGGGAGTGTTCGGGAAAGAAATCGATGAATGGATTGATGATAGCTTTTGCTTTCACCTTTGATTCGATCAGAGAGCCATTGCCAAAAACCGTGATATTCTCAAGCCATGGAGCGGCT
>JACMLD010000093.1 GCA_014379785.1 Chitinophagaceae bacterium | reverse complement strand
TTGCTCACCGCAGCGGTATCATCGTAATTAAAACCGTGACGCTCGCGCGCTACATCCAGTCCGAGCAATACGGTCAAGCCGTGCTTCTGTGCTTCATCCAATACTTTCTGCGCACCGCGAGTACCCCAGGTGCGAATCGAATTTCCACCGTAGGCAGCAATCCTGTCGGGATAACTGCTGCCACCTGCGCCCTTCACAAAATATGGCTGTCCGTTTCGGAAAAGCTGGTAACCGGTTTCCGTTTTGCGCACTTCTGTTTTGTCCGCAGGCTTTACCGGGTTGTAGGGCTGCGCAAAAACTGCCGCGCCAACAAAAAACTGTAAAGCAAGAAAACTGTATAGTGGGTTTCTCATGTGTTATATTTTTAGTGCGTTTGTTATTGATAGATTCTGATATAGTCAACAATCAGCCATTGTGGATAGACCGTGTTGGCATCAGGCGGGCCGGGCAGATTGCCGCCCACAGCCATATTGATGATGAAATAAAATTTTTCGTTGAAAGGATAATTATTTGCACCCAGATCAGCTTTATTGATGGTGGCGTAAACATTCCCATCCACCAGCCATTTTATCTGATCCGTTTTCCACTCGAGAGAGAACACATGAAACTGGTCATGAAATGTACCGGTTGGGAGAAAGTAGTTTTTAGTGATATAGGTGCTGCCCGGACCAGGACCAAAATGCAATGTGCCAAGCACTTTCGATTGTTCGCTGCCTACATACTCCATCAGATCTATTTCACCGCTTCTTGGCCATCCGCCAAATACATTGTCCTGCGGCATCAGCCAGAATGCGGGCCAGATACCTTTTCCATAAGGGAGCAATGCGCGGATATCTATTCTTCCAAACTGAAATGATTTCTTTCCCTGTGTTTTGATCCTGGCGGAAGTAAAATTCTTTCCCGCCACAGATTCCTGTCTTGCTTCAATCAGCATCTTACCATCCTGGAAAAAAAGATTGGATGGCGGATTGGTATAATACTGCAATTCATTGTTGCCAAAACCACAGAGCGTGGGACAGCCATCGCCCAGCTCATTTGTCCACGCCCCCGCATCAAGGCTGGTACCATTGAATTCATCGGCCCATGATAGCGTGTAACCAGGGTAATTATTGGGCGCATCATAACCGGTGTTGTTAAACCCCACTTTTGTATCGTCATTTCTCAGAGTGATGTTTCCGCTGGCTTTTGGCACAACAGCATTCACCGTGTTTTCGAGTTTGATGGCAAAAATTTCGTCGCCCTCCCGCAGGTCATCGCCCGTAACGGCAATGCTGAACTTTTTTTCTATTTCGTTTGGTTGAAATGTCAGCGTCTTATTTGAAACAGCTGTATAATCTTCGCCCGCCCTGGCACTGCCATCAACAGAGGAGTAGGTCATGGTCACCGCTTTACCGGTTTTCTGATCAAGCTTTACAGTCACCTCTACATTGACTGAAGCGCCCGTGCCTTCTACCACTGACACATCATCGAAGATTACTTTCGGCACCACATCTGTGCCGCCGCCTTTTTTACCACATCCTGCTGCCAGGGCCAGCGGCAGCCAGAGAATCAATACAGTTTTCATAATGTTGCTTTATTGTTGCCTCAGGCCAATGACCTGGGCTTTGTCGTTATTTCTCGATACTACTATCAAATTTCTTTTTATTCCTTTCAACTCAACCATATCCCGCACATCACCCGGCACATAAAGTCCCGTTTCCATTCTGGCAACAGTGCTGAAGTTTCCGCGGTCATCCCCAAGGAGCAATGAACCGATACCGGCATCGCACCTTCCCTGCTGCACTCTGAATGGAAAAAAATTTCCTGCCAGCAGCAAATCTTTTTTTCCATCTCCATTGTAATCGCGAAACAGCATACTATTGACGATGCTGAACTGCGCTTCCGGCGGAAGCGGTTTGCATTCAAAACTTCCTCCATTGTTTATAAATAAACAGGATTTTGTATTGTACACCATTAGTTTGTTCGCAGCCGCAATCTGAGGTTCGGACAGTATTTCTTTTATGGTAGCCTTTGCATAGTCGGCGTACCTGATAAATTTTTTATTTAGAAAGGTCATCTGCTCCACCATTTCATCGCGCGAGTTAAAAGGATAGCTGATGTTTTGTGTGTACCAGGTCATCACGGGATCAATCTTACCATCGTCATTAAAATCTCCCGTATAGGTAATGAGCGGTTGATCTACTGAAGTTCTGTACTGTGTGTTGGCTCCCAGATTCCCCGCGGCAATGTCAAGATCACCGTCGCCGTCAAGATCAGCTGCCAGCAACTTATGCCAGAAGCCATTTGTCTTGTCCAGGCTTTTAACGGCAGCGAACGACTTTCCTTTGTCACTTTGGAAAATCATTACCGGCATCCAGTCTCCCGCTAACACAATATCCTGCCAGCCATCGCCATTCAAATCTGCCCAGACAGCATCGTTGACCATGCCGGCCTTGAAGAGCACATTTCCTGCTATCGATGAGGTAACGTCCGTGAAATCAAACCTTCCAGTTTTCTTGTCGAGGTTATTGCGCAGAATAATATTGCCTGCACTCGTAGGATACCTGCCCGGAATGCAGCCTGCACCTACAAACAAATCAAGATCAC
>JACMLD010000092.1 GCA_014379785.1 Chitinophagaceae bacterium | reverse complement strand
TCTATATTGAAATAAAAAAATTCAATGCGTTGTGTGAGCGGATTATAACGGAGCACAGAATCCCGGTAGATCATTTTATCGTTGAACTCACCCGTTGCAAATCCGGCCGCAATACCATATCGCCAGCTCCTTCGGTTAAAACTGGCATAAGCATAGAGATCATTTGTGTATGGACTCACAGATTGTATGGCTGTGTCTTTTTCAAAATACCGGGTATATGAAACTCCTGCCGAAATATTTTCACCCATATAATCAAAGGACGGTGTCAGTGCATACTGATACACTTTTGCCTTCCCTTGAAAACCTGCTATGAATGCCGTACCCGAAATTCCCAATCCGCTTTTGTGGTAGTATCCGATAGATGGTGTAAACGACAATTTTGATGCCGTAGCCTGGGTATTCAAAGAATTATTGTTGACAGAAAAACTGCGGTTGCCAATTCCGACACTGACCGTTGCAAAGCTTTTTGGTTTTGTCAAAGAATCAAGATATGCGTCAAAGCCTTCCATCAGTGAATCGATCACGGCAGTGGTATCGCCTTTGGCGAAAAGTGAATCGAGTCGCGACTGCTGCGCAATCGACGATGAACCCGCAAAAACAATAATGACGGTAAGCAGGGCAAAGGCTTTCTTCATGTTAGCAATTAACGGTTATGAGACTCCGAAAATTGCAATGGGTTTAATGCGGCTCCACTCGGGGGGACGGACACCCTGATCAACTAAACTCTATCACCGTAATCTCCGGCAGTATCCCTACCCTGCCGGGATAACCGATAAAACCAAATCCCCTGTTTACATATAGCTTCTGCTTCCCCGACTCATACAAGCCGGCCCATTGTTTATACATATACTGAACCGGACTCCACCTAAATCCAGGAATCTCCACGCCAAACTGCATACCATGCGTATGACCCGAAAGCATCAGGTCTACATCTCCATATTTTGGTTGTACTTCACTCTCCCAATGGCTGGGGTCATGGCTCATGAGAATTTTAAAAGGAAATTTTTCTGTACCCGCATGTGCGTCCGCCATTTTCCCATATTTAGGAAAGCGACCTTTTGAGCTCCAGTTTTCAATACCCAGCAACGCTATCTGTTGGCCATCGCGCTCCAATACCACATGTTCATTCATCAGCAAACGCCATCCCATTTGTCCGTGCACCTCTTTCAGCTTTTGCAGGTTGAGCTCCTTGGTGCGAAGATTGTCCCACTTCACATAATCGCCGTAATCGTGGTTGCCAAGTGTGGAATACACGCCCAGCGGTGCGTTGAGGCGATTGAATACATCTATATAATCATTCATCTCTGCAGCTCGGTCATTTACAAGGTCGCCGGTAAACAAAATGAGGTCGGCGTTCTCTCCCAGGATCGCCTCCACCCCTTTTTCAACTGCGCTTTTATCCGCAAAACTCCCGGAATGGATATCGCTGATATGCACCAGTTTCATCCCCCTGAAAGCCGCGGGAAGATTGTCGTAGCTGAGCTTCACCCTGCGAACCTGGTAATTGTATTTATTACTGAATCCATAAACAAGACTGCCAAACAATGTACCTCCGGCGGCCAGTCCAAGCCAGCTCAGAAAAGTAGACCTGGCTATACCCTGTCCACTATATCCTTCACCTTCGGTATTTCTAAAAAGCAATTTTCCCGTGGCCCATTGCAGGAGGCGACGGATATCGTCGATAAGAAAAAATACAACGGCTATGATTTTTGCAAAGAATAGTCCAACCAGTGTGGCAAAAAGATAGGTCCGCACAGACTTTGGCCACGCATCGGGATTCAGATAAGGCAACAGCACGAGCAAGAGCAGGGCGGCGCCTGAAAAAATCCAGTAGGCAATAAAAATTCCCAGTCGCACCCTTGGGGAAGCGGACTGGCTGAGGAGTTTGACCACCTGGAAAACGTAGATATCCATCAGAAGCATGATGACCAGGACCACCCAGAGAAATCCGGAATTGCGCATATTTATTCAGTTAAAATTCGATAAACTCGTCGAGCTGGCTGCTGATGGCATCCAGTGTACCCTGATCCGTGACCGGACCGCTGCCATTCAGAAGCTTATCAACCATCGAGATAGGGAGTTTGTTGGGATGAACGACCACTTTTACATAATGGAGTATGCCGGTCAGATGCTCCATTCCGCGCAGATTGCCCGCACGGCCGGTAGAAACACCCACCAGGAGCGCCTTTTTACCCCACCAGGTTTTTTTAATATCGGTATTGTCAATCAAAGATTTCAACACACCCGGTATGGAGCCATTGTATTCGGGAGCGACGAAAATAAATTTATTGGAAGGGATCAAAATTTCATTTTCCAGCTGCTCGATGGCGGGGTTGCGGCGTTGAACATCAAGATGTTCGAGTGAAAAATAGTTAGATTCAATGCCTTTCTCCTTCAGCATATCCCGGTATTGCTTTGCAATTTTTTCGGTGTTACTATTGCTCCTGTTTGTACCCGAGATGATGGTAATCATTCCGCGAAGCTAAATCAGAAAATGGCAAGTCTACCAACGAAACATTATTTTTGCCGGAATGGGCAAATGTGTGGGTCCGGAGATCAGAAGACATACCATGGGCAAAACTAAATTTTGCAGGTAATTAATTACTGTTTAACATCATCGTCGGCGAAAATATAACTGAGTCGAAATAATATGGCAAGAATAATAGGAGTAGCAAATCAAAAAGGAGGCGTCGGCAAAACCACCACCGCAATCAATCTCGCGGCCAGTTTCGCCGTGCTGGAATTCAAGACCCTGCTCGTGGATGCGGACCCTCAGGCAAACAGCACGACCGGCGTAGGTTTCGACCTGCACAATATCACCCAGAGTCTTTACGACTGCATGGTAAATGAAACGCCTGTAAGAGATGTCATTTTAAAATCCGAAATACCTTATCTCGATGTAGTACCCAGTCATATTGACCTGGTAGGCGCCGAGATAGAAATGATCAATTACCCCAACCGCGAAACCGTATTGAAAAATCTGCTGGAAGCGGTGCGCGACGACTACGAGTTTATCGTGATCGACTGCTCACCTTCACTGGGATTGATTACGGTGAATGCGCTGACGGCAGCTGATTCGGTAATAGTGCCGGTGCAGACCGAGTTTTTTGCATTGGAGGGACTTGGAAAACTGCTGAACACCATCAAGATTGTGCAGAACAGGCTCAATCAGCAGCTCGCCATCGAAGGCATTCTGATGACCATGTACGATGGCCGTCTTCGTCTTTGCAACCAGGTGGTGAGTGAAGTAAGAAAGCATTTTGATGAAATGGTATTCAGTACGATCATTCACCGAAATACAAAAATCAGCGAAGCACCCAGTGTGGGCAAACCAGTTATACTGTACGATGCCGTGAGCAAGGGAGCGGTAAATTATCTCAACCTCGCAAAAGAAATTTTGCAGAAGAATGATATGACGAAGATCCGGCAGGAAGCGCGGACATTTGAGTGATAACGGTGGGCCGTCACTCCGAGTGAAGCGAAGCGGAATCGAGGGGTCCCCTGCCGCTGTCACGATTGATCAAATTACCGGGATCATTCCGAACGCAGTGA
>JACMLD010000012.1 GCA_014379785.1 Chitinophagaceae bacterium | reverse complement strand
CTCAGACTGGAAATGAGTCAAAAAAGTCAAATTAGTCAGAAGGTCAATAAGGCTTTTCTTTTGACTTGTTTGACCCACTGACTTCAATGACCTTAAAAAAGCCGTTGTAGCTCAGGGGTAGAGCACTTCCTTGGTAGGGAAGAGGTCGTGAGTTCGATTCTCACTAACGGCTCACGAACAGAAAGGGCGGACTTTACGCAGTTATTTATTACTACCTTACGGTATTATATGGAAGATGCAGGATGGATATGAAATAAAAATTGTAAAAACACACTTTTAAAACCGATAACGATGTCAAAAGAGACCTTCAAGAGGGACAAACCCCACGTTAACGTTGGTACCATTGGTCACGTTGACCACGGTAAAACCACTTTGACTGCAGCAATTACTGAAATTCTTTCTAAGAAAGGATTGGCGACAGCAAAAAAATATGATGAAATTGATGGTGCGCCTGAAGAAAAAGAAAGAGGTATTACCATCAACACAGCACACGTTGAGTACCAGACGCTCAGCCGTCACTACGCTCACGTGGATTGCCCAGGTCACGCTGACTACGTAAAGAACATGATTACAGGTGCTGCCCAGATGGACGGTGCAATCCTTGTTGTGGCTGCGACTGATGGTCCGATGCCACAAACAAAAGAGCACATTCTTCTTGCACGTCAGGTAGGTGTTCCACGTATCGTGGTATTCATGAACAAGGTTGACCTTGTTGATGACCCCGAATTGCTTGAACTGGTTGAAATGGAAATCCGTGATTTGCTTACCATTTACGGTTTTGACGGTGACAACACTCCAATTATCCAGGGTTCTGCAACCGGCGCACTCGCTGGCGAAGAAAAATGGGTTAAGGCGGTTGATGATCTGATGGACGCTGTTGACAGCTACATTCCGCTGCCTCCGCGCCCGGTTGATCTTCCTTTCCTCATGAGCGTTGAAGACGTGTTCTCAATCACTGGTCGTGGTACAGTTGCCACTGGTCGTATTGAAAGAGGCCGTGTGAAAGTTGGTGAAGGCATCGAAATCGTAGGTCTGATGGAAAAACCACTGACTTCTACAGTAACAGGTGTGGAAATGTTCCGCAAGTTGCTCGACGAAGGTGAAGCTGGTGACAACGCAGGTCTGTTGCTCCGTGGTATTGAAAAGTCCCAGATCCGCCGTGGTATGGTTCTTTGCAAACCAGGTTCAATCACCCCGCACACCGATTTCAAAGGTGAAGTATATGTATTGAGCAAAGAAGAAGGTGGACGTCACACTCCATTCTTCCAGAAATATCGCCCTCAGTTCTACTTCCGTACAACGGACGTAACAGGAGAGGTAGAATTACCAGCTGGAACTGAAATGGTTATGCCTGGTGATAACTGCTCTCTGACTGTAAGGCTCATCCAGCCAATCGCCATGGAGAAAGGTCTCAAATTCGCTATTCGCGAAGGCGGACGTACCGTGGGCGCCGGTCAGGTGACAGAGATAGTTAAGTAAGCTTTCTTAAGCTGACGTATATTTGCAAAGTACCTGGGCTGTTTGGTTCAGGTACTTTGTTCACTTTAAGCTCTTATGCGATACGGGAATAGTTCAATGGTAGAATAGAGGTCTCCAAAACCTTTGATCAGGGTTCGAATCCTTGTTCCCGTGCAAACAATAATTATAATGAACAAGATCGCTAGTTATTTCAGTGAGTCCTACAAGGAGCTGATGGAGAAAGTGACCTGGCCATCCTGGGCGATGTTGCAGCAATCAACACTTATCGTGCTGGTAGCCACCATTATCATCTCCCTGCTCGTTGGCGTTATGGACCTGGCTTCAAATTCTGTTTTAAAACTCGTTTACTCCCTATTCTAGAAATGGAAAATCAAACTACACAACTGGAGACCAAATGGTTTGTGCTGAGGGTCGTAAGCGGCAAAGAGCGCAAGGTCAAGGAATACCTCGACAAAGAAATCCAACGCGGCGGATGGGACAACATTGTAAAGCAGGTTTTTCTTCCTGTTGAGAAAGTGTATAAGGTTCAGAACGGTAAGAAAGTAATGCGCGAGCGCAACTACTATCCGGGTTATGTAATGATAGAAATATCCGAAGGCAAACTCAACGATGACCTTCGCGATACCATCAAAAATACCACAAGCGTTATTCATTTTCTTGGAAAAGAAAATCCCATCGCACTCCGCAAGGCCGAAGTAAATAAGATGCTCGGTAAAATGGATGAAATGGCAGAAGCAGGCGGGGTAAGCATGAGCGAACCATTTATCGTGGGAGAAACCATCAAGATCATCGAAGGTCCTTTCAACGACTTCAACGGTATCATCGAAGATGTAAACGACGAAAAAAAGAAACTGAAAGTTACCGTGAAAATATTCGGTCGCTCCACGCCTGTTGAGCTCAACTATATGCAGGTAGAAAAGCTGGCTTAAGATCAACGTTTAAACTTAGAATACTGACCCCGATTTTTTCGGGGTTTTTTTATACACGATTTGTGGTATTTTTCGCCAACATCTTTCATGCGAGCAAAATTATATTTATATTAGCACACCGATCTCCGGATATCCTTCTCCAAAAGCTATTACCTCTATATACTGCTTGAACCTGAATCTCTCAAAACCTGATATGAGAATAGCGCATCTTATAGTGACCTATACAAATCCCCTTCAAACAGAAAGGATGATTCGCCGCATGCAGCATCCTGACTTTGATTTCTATATTCACGTCGACAAGAAAATTGACATCAAATCTCACCTGTACCTGGCAAAATTGCCTCAGGTTTACCTGATACAGGACCGTACAAAAGTGGTCTGGGCAGGTTTTAATACGGTAAGCGCTACGCTCACCGCGGTGGAAGAGATCATGCGCTCCGGTCGCAAATACGATTATATACACCTCATGAGCGGGCAGGATTATCCCATAAAATCCGCCGATTATATCCATTCTTTCTTTCAGCAGAACAATGGCAGGGAATTCCTCGAATTCGAGCACTTCGACAAGTGGTCGGATGAATCCTATCCGCGCATCCGGCAGTATCATTTAATCAACTACAAGTTTCCGGGGAGATACTATCTCCAGTGGCTGATGAACCGACTCCTGCCAACCAGGAAGGCACCGGTAAAACTCGAATATTATGGCAGTTCCATGTTCTGGGCCCTCACACCCGCCTGCCTGGAATATGTGGTAAAGTTCATGAAGACCAATCCGGGTTTCAAACGTTTTATGAAATTTACCTGGGGCTCCGACGAGTTTCTTTTCCAGACCCTGGTCCTGAATTCTGGTTTTCATCGCAATGTTGTCAATAATAACCTGCTGTTTCTTGACCGCGACAAAGGGGCTTCACATCCCAATATTCTGACTTTCAGACATCTGGATGCAATCCTGGATTCGGACAAGCTCTTCGCAAGAAAATTTGATCTTGCCACTGATTCAACGATAATGGACGCAATCGATCAGGCGATCGCCCCTGTGACCCACCATACCGGCGCCAAGAAGGCCGCCCTGATGCGCTGATCAGATCAAAGTCCCCTAAAAAAACACTTTTTATCCCTTGCCGGATAAAAGTTTTGCTTTACCTTTGCCGCCCCAATCAAAAGTTCTTTAATCGAATCGGATTTGGGAGTGTCGCCTTGAGTGGCACGTTAACACCAAAAAAAAGCAACATGGCAAAAGAAATTACAGGGTTTGTAAAGTTGCAGTGTAAAGGCGGACAAGCCAATCCTGCACCACCAATCGGACCAGCACTTGGTTCCAAGGGTATCAACATCATGGAGTTCTGCAAACAATTCAATGCAAGAACCCAGGATAAAATGGGAAAAGTTCTTCCCGTTCTCATCACAGTTTATTCTGACAAGAGTTTTGAATTCGTTATCAAGACTCCTCCCGCTGCCATCCAGCTGATGGAAGCTGCAAAAATTCAAAGTGGTTCCAAAGAGCCAAACCGTTCTAAGGTTGGTAAAGTATCCTGGGCACAGGTTGAAAATATTGCCAAGGATAAGATGCCGGATCTTAACTGTTTTACAGTGGAAAGTGCCATGCGCATGGTAGCCGGTACGGCTCGCAGCATGGGATTGACCGTTGACGGTAAAGCCCCATGGGAAAATTAATTGTTCACTGAAAAATTTTTGAGCTATGGCTATCACAAAGAAAAGAAAAGCGGTAAACGCAAAAGTTGATTCTAATAAATCATACAGTTTAAAAGAAGCTTCGACGCTGGTGAAAGACGTAAACGTCACCAAGTTCGATGCTTCTGTTGACCTTCATATCCGCCTTGGCGTTGACCCTAAGAAAGCCGATCAGGCAATCAGGGGTACCGTAACCCTGCCGCATGGCACGGGTAAAACCAAGCGTGTACTTGTTCTTTGCACACCTGATAAAGAAGCTGAGGCAAGAGCTGCCGGCGCTGATTTTGTAGGTCTGGAAGAATTCATCACGAAGATTGAAGGCGGTTGGGTTGATGTGGATGTAATCGTTGCCACTCCATCGGTCATGCCGAAAATCGGTAGACTGGGTAAGGTGCTCGGTCCGCGTAACCTCATGCCGAATCCTAAAACAGGTACTGTTACCAACAACGTAGCAGAAGCTGTAAACGAAGTAAAAGGCGGTAAAATCGCATTTAAAGTTGACAAAGCCGGCATCATCCATGCTTCTATCGGTCGTGTGAGCTTTGGTCCGGACAAGATTGCAGAAAACAGTCTCGAACTGATCAATGCAATCATCAAGCTGAAACCATCTTCTGCCAAAGGTACCTACCTCAGAGGCGTGAGCATGGCCAGCACCATGAGCCCGGGCATTGCTGTGGATACCAAAACCTTTGTTCACTAAAAACGATTCCTCCCGCCTTAAACGGGAAGAGATTATAAAACAAGCGTTATGACTAAAGATCAAAAAAACGAAGTGATTGAACTGCTGAAAGGCAAGTTCTCCCAATATAATAACTTCTACATTGCTGACACTGAATCACTTACTGTTGCTCAGTCTGTGAAACTGCGCAGAGCGTGTTTCGACAAGAATGTAGAAATGAAGGTTGCCAAGAATACCCTTATCAAGAAGGCCCTGGAATCTCTGGACAATGAAAAATATGCAGGTGTTTACGAATCACTGCATAAGGTAACTGCCCTGATGTTTTCAGAGAACCCAAAGGAACCGGCTATGATTCTCAGCTCATTCCGTAAGGAAAACAAAGCTGAAAAGCCTGAGTTGAAAGCCGCTTTTATCAATGGTGACATTTACCTGGGCGACAGCAGCCTGGTAGCTCTTACCAAAATCAAGACCAAGAATGAGCTCATCGGTGAAGTCATCGGTCTCCTTCAGTCTCCTGCCAAACGTGTACTTGCTGCTTTGTTGCACCACCACGAAAAGCAGGCAAACGGCGCGGCACCTGAAACTACGGCATCCCCGGCAGCAGAAGCTACAGCAGCTCCGGCAGCAGCAGCTTCAGAAACTCCAGCAGCCCCGGACGCGGCCGGAGAAGCAACCGCCACAACACCAGCAGAATAAGTTCTGAAATAAAACAAATTTTTTTAAACATCCGTCGGACTCCTCCGGGAGCATGAAGACGGAAAAAATTTAACTCAAATGGCAGACGTAAAAACATTGGCCGAACAACTGGTTGGCCTTACAGTAAAAGAAGTACAGGAACTCGCTGATTTCCTGAAATCAGAATACGGAATCGAGCCAGCAGCAGCAGCAGTTGTGATGAGCGACGGCGGTGGCGCAGCAGCAGCACCAGAAGAAAAGACAGCATTTGATGTAGTTCTGAAGAGCGGTGGTGCGTCTAAGCTCAACGTGGTTAAAATCGTAAAAGATATGACCGGTTTGGGTCTTAAAGAAGCAAAAGAACTGGTTGACGGAGCTCCAAAAGCCATCAAAACTGGCGTAAGCAAAGCTGAGGCTGAAGAACTGAAGAACAAGCTTACAGAAGCTGGTGCAGACGTTGAGATTCAGTAAGAATTCCTACTAAAACGTTAAATCGGAAAGTCAAAAGTGATCCCCCTAAGCCGGGGAACCCACTTTTGACTTTTGATTTTTTACTTTTGTCCTTATTCTTTACCTTTGCCCTCCATTTGTACAAAAGGAAATATGCCCGGGTGTTTAAAATTAATGGCCAGTTTTCAATAATCATCTATCAATTTCATCGGTGGGGACTGTAAAGTTCTCTGCTATTTTTTTGTCTATAGGCGAATCTAGAGTTTGAACAATTAAAACCGGTTTTAAAATATATGTCTTCTACAAAACTACAAAGCAGGATCAACTTCGGCAAGATTAAAAACTTAGCTGAAGCGCCTGATTTATTGGAAGTACAGATCCAATCGTTCAAAGAGTTTTTCCAGCTGGAAACTACTCCTGACAAACGCAATATCGAAGGTTTGTTTAAAGTGTTCAAGGAAAATTTTCCTATTACGGACACCCGCAACATCTTCATGCTCGAATTTCTTGACTACTTTATTGATCCGCCCCGCTACACCATCGAAGAGTGTATGGAGCGTGGTCTTACCTACGCCGTTCCACTGAAAGCGAAACTTCGCCTCAGCTGTAACGACGAAGAACACGTGGATTTTCAAACCATCGTACAGGACGTGTTTCTTGGAAACATCCCTTACATGACCCCACGCGGTACATTTGTAATCAACGGCGCAGAACGCGTTGTTGTAAGCCAGCTGCACCGTTCACCAGGCGTATTCTTCGGACAGTCCATTCACCCGAATGGAACCAAGATCTATTCTGCCCGTGTGATTCCTTTCAAAGGAGCATGGATGGAATTTGCGACAGACATCAACAACGTGATGTATGCTTACATCGATCGCAAAAAGAAATTCCCGGTAACAACACTCCTCCGCTCCATCGGTTACGAAACTGACAAGGACATCCTTGAACTTTTCGGAATGGCAGATGAAGTGAAGGCAGAAAAAAAGAACCTGACGGCTCACCTCGGTAAAAAACTGGCTGCACGCGTACTCCGCAGCTGGGTCGAAGACTTCGTAGATGAAGATACCGGTGAAGTTGTTTCTATAGAACGTAATGAAGTTGTACTTGAGCGTGATTCAATACTCGACGAAGAAGCAGTTGAAATGATCGCCGAGATGGATGTAAAAAGCGTCTTCGTTCAGAAAGAAGATGTGGGCGGCGACTATGCCATCATTTACAACACACTCAACAAGGATACTTCAAACAGTGAACTGGAAGCGGTACAGCATATCTATCGTCAGCTTCGCGGCGCAGATGCCCCGGACAACGAAACTGCACGTGGTATCATCGACAAACTTTTCTTCAGCGACAAGAGATACGATCTCGGAGAAGTGGGCCGCTACAAGATCAACCGCAAACTCGGATTGAACCAACCACTCGATCACAAGACTCTTACCAAAGAGGATATGATCGAAATCATAAAATACCTGGTACGTCTTACAAACGCAAAAGCTGAGATCGATGACATCGATCACCTCAGCAACCGTCGTGTACGTACTGTGGGCGAACAGCTTTTCGCACAGTTCGGTGTAGGTCTTGCTCGTATGGCAAGAACTATCCGCGAAAGAATGAACGTCCGCGACAATGAAGTTTTCACACCAGTGGATCTGATCAACGCTAGAACACTTTCTTCCGTTATCAATTCATTCTTCGGAACATCACAGCTTTCCCAGTTCCTCGACCAGACAAATCCGCTGAGCGAAATCACGCACAAACGTCGTATTTCAGCGCTCGGGCCAGGTGGTCTCTCGAGGGAAAGAGCGGGCTTCGAGGTTCGTGACGTTCACTACTCTCACTACGGACGTCTCTGTACCATCGAAACACCGGAAGGACCAAACATCGGTCTTATCTCCACCCTTTGCGTTCACGCAAAGATCAACGAGATGGGATTCATCGAAACGCCTTACCGCAAAGTGAACGAAGGAAAAGTGGACATGAAAAAACTCACTTTCCTGAGTGCCGAAGAAGAAGACCTCGCCAAAATCGCCCAGGCAAATACACCGCTTGATGAAAAAGGATTTTTCGCCGACGAGAAAGTGGTGAGCCGCCAGACCGGTGACTTCCCAATACTCGAAAGAGAAGAAGTAGAATTCATGGACGTAGCGCCAAACCAGATTGTTGGTCTCAGTGCTTCCCTGATTCCGTTCCTCGAGCACGATGATGCCAACCGTGCGCTGATGGGTTCAAACATGCAACGTCAGGCAGTTCCGCTGATCCGTCCACAGGTGCCAATCGTAGGTACCGGTCTCGAAGGAAAAGCAGCACGCGATGCAAGGGTACAGATACTCGCAGACGGAGAAGGTATCGTAGAATATGTAGACGGAAACGAAATACATGTACGCTACGACCGCAACGACCTTGACCGTCTCGTAAGCTTCGAAGAAGATCTTAAAATATATACACTTACCAAATTCATCAAAACCAACCAGGAAACTTCCATCACCCAGAAGCCCGCTGTGAAAAAACACCAGCGCGTGAAGAAAGGGGACTTCCTGAGCGAAGGTTATGCTGTAAAAGACAGTGAGCTCGCGCTTGGTCGCAACCTCAAAGTGGCATTCATGCCATGGAAGGGTTACAACTTCGAGGATGCCATCGTTATCAGCGAAAAAGTGGTGAAAGATGATCTGTTCACTTCTATCCATATCTCAGAATATGAACTGGAAGTGCGCGATACCAAACTTGGTGAAGAAGAGCTGACACCAGATATTCCAAACGTATCTGAAGAAGCTACAAAGGACCTCGATGAAAACGGTATCATCCGTATCGGTGCCGCTGTAAAAGAAGGCGACATCATCATCGGTAAGGTTACACCAAAAGGTGAAAGCGATCCTACTCCGGAAGAGAAACTGCTCCGCGCGATCTTCGGCGACAAAGCCGGCGACGCAAAAGATGCTTCTCTGAAAGCACCAAACGGTGTGGAAGGTGTGGTGATCAATAAAAAACTTTTCCAGCGCGCGAAGAAAGACAAGAATACCAAAGTGCGTGAAAAAGCGCAGCTTGAAAAACTGGAAAAAATTCACGAGAAGAATGTAGAAGACCTGAAAGAACTGCTGCTCCAGAAATTGCAGACATTGCTGAAAGATCATTCTTCAGCAGGTGTAAGCAACAACTTCGGTGAATCGCAGATCGGCAAGGGCGCTAAATTCAATGCAAAAAATCTTGCATCTGTAGACTATCTGAATGTTAACCCGCTCGGATGGACAGGAGACGCAAAAACCGATGAGCTGATCAACGTATTGCTGCACAACTACAGCATCAAATACAACGAAGAACTCGGAAGGTATAAAAGAGAAAAATTCAATATCTCTATCGGGGATGAACTTCCTGCCGGTGTATTGAAACTTGCCAAAGTCTATCTCGCAGTGAAAAGGAAACTGAAAGTGGGAGATAAGATGGCCGGCCGCCACGGTAACAAAGGCATCGTTGCCAAAATCGTTCGTGCTGAAGACATGCCGTTCCTCGAAGACGGAACGCCTGTTGACATCGTACTGAACCCGCTTGGTGTACCGAGCCGTATGAACCTTGGACAGATCTATGAAACAATTCTCGGATG
>JACMLD010000091.1 GCA_014379785.1 Chitinophagaceae bacterium | reverse complement strand
GATCACGATTTGTTGATTGTCCACTTATAATGCTTATAAATTTGAACGGATAACCAATCCTTTGGTTAAATATGAAGCCGGGGATTATTTCACTGATAGGGGCCAAGGTTAACGGCTCGTCCTATCAGCACCCACGTCGCGGTCGCGGGAGGAAGCTGAAACAACTTTCAGTAGAAAATACTGCAGGAGTGAAAGGTGCAATATGTGTTGTTTGTTTTGTCAACTTACGTTCAGATTTAATTGAAACACAAAAGTATCATTTTTGCTGATATATGGTAGAATTATTTTATTAATAGTTTGTTATGTTTCGGGGGTCTCCACCGGAGAAACGATGTGACTAAAGTCCATAAGAAATAATAGATTTGGGATATGAGTAAATTGATACCTCTGACGCTTGTATTTCTACTGGTAATAACCTCATTTATTTAATGCCAGAAAGAGTTGCATTTTGAGGTTGTGGCAGTTGACACTATTCCGCTACCTCCGGTACTCCCACCTCCGGTGAACTGCATTCTAGATACAATCACCAGCTATGATGTTTCCAGTGGAAGGTTATTACTTCAGTCGGTTTATATCTACAAAGGCACAAAGGTCGATAGGGTAAATCTAAGTGATCTCGCCAGCAGTGGATACGAGGTGTATGAATACAATGGTGATTTTGTTTCTAAAATTTCCCACTATGGCATCAGGGCAGGGATTGCTCAACTAACAACTTATTCGAAATTTTTGTACAACACTGATGGCACCCTGAGCAAAGGAGAATTTTACTCCGCCGGCACCAGTGGAGCGCCCGATGTGTTATGGTCTCGTCAGGAGTTTACTTACACTGGTGGAAAAATGACTAAAATGAAAGTTTTGATTGGAATGCCGGGTGGCGGTTTGGATTCGGTGGAATGTATTTATACTTACACAGGATCAAATATCAGTAGTCTGAAGTTTGTGGGGCTGAATAATAACCAGCCGGATGTTCATTATAGTAGTGATACAAGGCCAAATTTTTACAAGGCTCAGCCTCTACTGCGTTATACTTATGAAGGTTTTCCTTTTAACCCGATATATGCTGCACCAAGATTTTTTTCCGAGAATAATATAATCTTGATTGATGGTAATCCGGTAGCTTATAAGGAGAATAGCAAGAAATTGATGACAGAATCGAGCGATAAGTATTACGAAAGGTTGGCATATAAATACAAATGTCAGTAGGCGTTATCCTGTCCACTTCTCCAGATCCTCAACAATTTTCCGGTCGTTGCTGAGTCTTGGTACTTTGTTTTGTCCACCCAGCTTGCCGATGCTTTTCATATAGTCTATGAACCCGTTTTTATGGACAGCTTTGATATGAAGCGGCTGGAGAATGTTGCCGGTGATAAGATCGTTGTAGTAGATATTTTTCTCGCGAAGGTTTTTGTCGACCCTCTCTGAAAATCCCGCCATGTTTTCCGGCGCCTTTTCAAACTCCACAAACCATTCATGGTAGCTGCGGCCCTGTCCCTGCTCTATCATCGGGGCCACGGTAAACTCGGTAATTCTGACGCCTTCTTCGTCGGCGGCCTTCATGAGGCTGTATTCGACCTCCTCGCCTATCACGTGCTCACCGAATGCCGAAATAAAGTGCTTGATGCGGCCCGTAACGACAATCCGGTAGGGATTGGTAGAAATGAACTTTATGGTGTCTCCTATATTATAGGACCAAAGTCCGGCATTGCTGTTGACGATCATCGCATAGTTCTCACCTGTTTTCACGTCTTTCAGGCTTAATCTGGTCGGGTTTTCAGTGAATATCTCGCCAGCTGGCACAAATTCGAAGAAAATACCGCTGTTTGTGTTTAACAGGAGTCCTTCAGCACTCTGCGAATCCTGGAAGGCAAAAAATCCTTCAGAAGCAGGGAATGTTTCTATGGTATCCAGCGTTTTGCCGATACTGGCAAAAAGCCGCTTTTTGTAAGGTTCGAAATTTACCCCTCCGTGTACGAGGACGGTAAAATTGGGGAAGAGCTCGCTCACGGGTTTACCGGTCTTTTCGATGAGCCGGTCAAAATACATCTGCATCCAGGGTGGAATACCGCTGATGAGCGTCATGTCCTGATTCATGGTCTCAGCAACAATCTGGTCAAGTTTGGTTTCCCATTCGTCGATACAGTTTGTTTCGTAGGTGGGTAATTGATTGGCTCTTAGATACTTGGGAATGTGGTGGTTGACGATTCCGCTCAGGCGGCCGGTAGGTATGCCTCCTACTCTTTCCAGTTCAGGTGAACCGGACAGAAATATCATCTTTCCATCGGCAAATTTGGTATTGCCTGTCTCTGCCATATAGCTGAGCAGCGCGTTTCTGGCGGTATTGAGATGGTTTGATATGGAGTCTTTGCTGATGGGAATGTATTTCACTCCGCTGGTGGTGCCGGAGGTTTTAGCCAGGTAAAGCGGCTGACCCTTCCATAATACATTGTGTTTTCCCTGTTTGATCTGCTCGATATATGGCTTAAACTGCTCATAGTCGCGAATGGGAACAGCCTGGCGAAACTCGTCGTAACCAAATCCGGCTGCCATCTTATGGTCATCGCCGAAAACGGTCTTTGCCCCTGTTTTTACCAGCTCCTGGAAGATTTTCTGCTGGTCGTCCAGGGCGTTGGCAGCGTCCTTTTTAATCTGCCGGTTGATATACGATGCAAATGGTTTGGCAAGAAACGACTTGAATTTCATATTTTTCCCTTGGGATAGCAAATATAGCCTGACCCAACCTTCCTAAGCGGTTAATTCTGATTAAATAAAATGAAATTTCTGTTTGCCCGTATTGAAAACAATCATACCTTTGCAATCCTTAATTTTGTAAGCTATGTTCGCAGTTGTTAAAATCGCCGGTCAGCAGTTCAAGGTTGAAAAAGACCAGACATTGTTTGTGCCTCGCGTCGATGGTAATACAGGAGATAAAGTAGAGTTCGGCGATGTTTTGCTGACTGACAACAATGGTACTTTGAGTACTGGAGTTGATCTGAAGGCAATCGTCAAAGCCGAAATACTCGCTCATGTTCAGGGTGATAAAGTGATCGCTTTTAAGATGAAAAGAAGAAAAGGTTTTCGTAAGAAGCATGGTCACAGAACTCACTATACAAAAATCAAAATCGAAAGCATCGCATAATAATTAAATTCTCATCTCATGGCACATAAAAAAGGTGAAGGTAGTGTAAAGAACGGCCGCGACTCACAGAGCAAACGCCTTGGTGTAAAGATCTATGGTGGACAACCAGCGATCAATGGAAACATCATCGTTCGTCAACGTGGTACTCAATACCATCCCGGAACAAATGTTGGAGTTGGAAAAGATTTTACACTGTTCGCTTTGAGCGATGGAGTGGTAGAATTTCGCAAAGGACGTGGCAACAAAACCACTGTTTATGTGAATGCTGTTGAAGTTGCCTCTTAAAAAACTTTTGAAAAAAATCAAAGTTTTTTTTGGTAGTATAAAAGAAGTTTATATTTTTATCTTTGTTAATTCTTTTTTACTAACCATTTAATTCAAAAAATCATGGCAACAGCAAAAAAAGCAGCTAAGAAGAAAGCAGCTCCAAAGAAAAAAGCAGCTCCGAAAAAGAAAGCCGCTAAGAAAGCTGCAAAAAAGAAGTAGTCTTCTTAACGCAACTAAGATAGTTTTAAAGTCCCGGTTTACCGGGACTTTTTACATTTTAAAACTATTCCACATTTTTTTCTTTCGCTCCCTACAACTCAACGCCAGCGCAACTTCTGGCGCGACCGCCAATAAGCTCCTCTCTGATCACCCCATGACTTTTCTTCAGGGCTCCTGACTATCTTTGATATTCAACCCTCTGTCTATGATTGATAATTATTTTATAGCCGACCAGTTTTCGCTGCTTGCAAAACTCATGGATGTGCACGGAGAAAACTCATTCAAATCAAAATCTTATAGCTCTTCGGCCTTCACGATCGAAAAACTGCCCGAACAGCTTTCTACCCTCCAACCAGCCGAATTTTCCAAAATGAAGGGAATTGGCGACTCCGCGGCAAAAAAGATTTCAGAAATTTTGGAGACCGGAAAGCTCCTCGCCCTGGAAGAATTGATAGGAAAAACACCATCCGGAATTTTGGAAATGTTAACCATAAAAGGTCTCGGGCCGAAAAAGATTTCTACCATCTGGAAAGAAATGGAAATCGAAACAATCGGCGAATTATTATATGCCTGTAATGAAAACAGGTTGATGATGTACAAAGGATTCGGACAAAAAACCCAGGAAAATGTCAGAGACACCATTGAATTTTATCTGAGAAACCAGGGAAGCCATCTTTACGCCGAAACAGAACCTTATGTACTTGCGATCGATAAAAAGATCAAAGCGCAATTCCCCAATCACAAATTTCAATTGACTGGTGAGTTCAGCCGGCAACTCGAGATCATCAACCAGGTAGAATGGGTGACGACCACTTCGATCGGTGAACTGAAAACATTCTTCGAACAAAACAAATACCTCACCCATGTGGAAGAAGTCACGGGAATTCAATTCAGCGGAGAGGACAACGTGCGCACTTTTTTTCATATTACAGACGAAAAATCCTTCGCCGCAAAATGCATCGGGACAGGAAGCAGCGCCGAATTTCTTGCTGCCTGCCAGCAAAAGCCGGGATGGACCAATGCCATTGTCGCCCAAAACGAAGAAGAATTCTTTGAAAAACTCGGGATTTCATACTGTCCACCTTTCTTGCGGGAACAAAGCTGGGCAGTTGAAAGCAATTCAAAAAATGAAATCATACAACCTACAGATATCCGCGGCATCATCCACAGCCACAGTAAGTGGAGCGACGGCAGCAACACCATCGAAGAAATGGCTGCCGCCTGTATCGCAAAAGGACTGGAATACCTGGTGATCAGCGATCACAGCAAAAGTGCATTTTATGCCAACGGACTCAGCGAAGAAAGGATTCGGGAACAACACCAGCTGATTGATGAACTGAATACAAAACTTGCACCTTTCAGGATCTTCAAAAGCATAGAATCAGACATCCTAAACGATGGCAGCCTCGACTATCCCGAAGAAACATTGAAAACTTTTGACCTGGTCATTGCATCCGTGCACTCCAATCTGAAAATGACAGAAGAAAAAGCGATGTCAAGGTTACTGAAGGCCATTGAGAATCCATACACTACCATACTCGGACATATGACTGGCCGTCTGCTGCTGAGCCGCAAAGGCTACCCGGTTGATCACAGTCGAATCATAGATGCCTGCAAAGCCAACAACGTGGTAATCGAACTCAACGCGCATCCACGCAGATTGGACATGGGTTGGCAATATATTCATGAGGCCATTGAAAAAGGAGTGCTGATATCGATTGACCCCGATGCGCATACTATTGATGGTTTCGACGATTGCCGGTTCGGAGTGCTCAGCGCACAGAAAGCTGGGGTGACGGCAAAAGACAATCTCAGCAGCTTCACGCTTCAGCAGTTTGAAGCGCATATTGGGCACCGTTAGGTTGTCGCCCGCAGCAATGGCAGTCTGACAAAAAAGGTCGTGCCACGGGCTTCATTGGTCTCAAACCAGAGTTCACCTTTGGCCTGCTCAACAATGCTTTTACTCATCGCCAATCCGAGTCCGGTACCAGAAGTCTTGGTAGTGAAATTGGGTGTGAAAATTTTGGCCTGTATATGTTCAGGTATGCCTTCGCCATTGTCTGTGATCTTCACAACGATGTTTTCGCCTTCCAGTTCTTCCTCCATCACTACTAATTTTACGTCTTCTTCTTCGCATGCTTCTACCGCATTCTGCAGCAGATTGGTAAAAAGGCGGTTGAGCTGTGTCTTATCGGCAAAGAGCATGATCCGCTGTGGGACTGGTTTCCAGTCAAACTCCAGGTTCTCGGTGGCCAGATAAAGCGATGTAAGAGAATGAAGCATTTCATGCAAATCAAAAACTTCACTCCTTGGATTGCCGATGTTTGCGAACTGGGAAAAGTCGGCCGCGATCTTTGAAAGATGGTCTATCTGCTCAACCAGCGTCTTCGCAACACTGGATGTCATCTCCTTTACATTGGGAGAATTATTATGTATGGCTTTCTGGAGGTATTGAATGCTGAGCTTCATTGGCGTCAGCGGATTCTTGATCTCATGGGCCACCTGTCTTGCCATTTCCCTCCAGGCTCCCTCCCTCTCACTTTTTGCAAGCTGCGCAGCACTGTCGCCAAGCTTGTT
>JACMLD010000090.1 GCA_014379785.1 Chitinophagaceae bacterium | reverse complement strand
TTTCTCAGCACCGAGAAACACTGAATAGGCATCGAGTGTACTCTGGCTCTGCAGATCCAGTTTTTGTTTGTGGAGCAGGTAGGCTTCATATTTTTTCAGCACATCTCCTTTGATCGTGCGGAAGCGCTGATTTTTTTCTGCCTGCATCATTCCCAGATTTTGCCTGGCAATTTTTACTTCATTTCCTTTGTTGGTGATGAGGTCAAGTGGCAGACTAAATCCTACGTTGTACCGGGGAAAGAGGTTCGCAGCTCCAACTGTTGAACCTGATGGTTTGATCGAGTACTCATTAAAGTTTGCCTGAAACACCACCTGTCCGAGCCATGCGCCTTTTGCTTTTGCAAGCTGATAATGTGCTATGGCAATTCTCCTGTCCGCTATTTCGTATTCAGGATTCTGCATTGCGAGCTCAACCAGTTTTTCTCTGATGTTTACCACTTTGCCGGTATCAAAAAGCGGGCGTGCATTCGCTGAATAAGGCTTTTTGGCAGGGGTAGGGTTCTGCGCCTGAACCGTTGCAGCCAGCAGCATCACCGCCAGGAATGGCAGATATTTATTGTAATTGTTTGTCCTCATTTTCAGGGATGGGTGTATCATACTCTTTTAATTTATACAAAATGACTAATGCAGGAAAGTAGAAAAGGATCTGGGGATACTGGGAAATCGCGACCTGTGAATACTGTCCCACTATCAATGCAAAAAGGCAGATGGTGAGTGCGATATAAATGGTTTTTATCCGGGGATTCTGGCAGGTAAAGAATCCATAAATGCCCCGGTAAAGGAATATGAAATAGAAGATCAGGTGAAGTGCAAATCCAATCCAGCCCTGTTCAAGTAAGATTTTCATGTACCCACTATCCGGCGGAAAACCAGCAAGTGTGTGCCCAACATTGTAGATTTCACCTTCCACACCACAGGTATTGAGACCTCCGCCAATCGGATGGTCGTGTATATATGGCTGAATAAAATGTCTGTTTACATCACGCACGGACGCGGAAGCATCTTTGTTTGCTTCGAAAGTTGTTTTTATACGAAAGACCAGCGGGTTATTCTGGAAAGGTCCAAACAGCAGAAATCCTGAAAGCAGGATAACAGACCCTACCATAATGGAGGTTCTTCTTTCGTTGAGCGTAAAAACTGCATAGGCCAGGATGCCTGCAACAATCATGAGATTGCAGGTGCGGGTACCCGATGCACTGGATGCCATTGCCATAATGGCTGTAATAAACCAAAGAAGTCTTCTTCTTTTCTTATCCGTTTCGCGAATGGCCAATACCAGTGTGAATACGGCGGTGGAAGCGCACAAAACACCGAAAGAGCCGGGGTCATTGAGGAAAGAAAACTTACGGATAAAGCCCGACTGATAGAACAGTTCATAGCGGATCGGAACCGCCCTCAGCCAGTCCATTTCAAATTCTGCCAGGCCGACCCATTGCTGTTTTACTCCGTACAGGCCGATTACGAAGGCAAGAACCAGCCAGAACTTTATAAACTTTTTGATCTTCTCGTAGGAGTTGAGCAGCACGAAGGCCATATAATAAAATATGAGATAGCTGATTTGTTTCCTCACAAAATTAAACCAGCCCATCTTGCTGTGATATTCAGGATTGAGGACGCTAAGAAAGTAATAGATAATGATAAGGATAAACATTACCGAGATGGGGTTCTGCCAGAAATCAGAAACCTTCACTCTCTCGCGATATTGTTTTGCTATGATCGACAGAAAGGCCAGGTAAGTGATGGCTTCGATCATAAGTCCAAGTGGTCCACCACCGATGCCGAGCCTTTCGGGCATGGCAATAAAAGCCGATGCCAGTATGCTGACATAAAACCCTACCTCAGGGAAACGGAGAATGATCAGAACCCCAAAAATGCCAACAAAGCCGGCCGCGATCATGATCGGTATTTTTGAATCGACGGCAACGGCTAGCAGGCCAAGAGTCGCTCCGATTAAGCCCATC
>JACMLD010000089.1 GCA_014379785.1 Chitinophagaceae bacterium | reverse complement strand
TATCGGTATCGAGCACATGAATACCAATGACGAAGAAGGCGCACTGGTGTATTATTTTGAAGGGATCAAAAGGTATGAGGCTTTGGACAGCAACAGCCGCACTCTGCCTATACTGTATGGTAATATCATCAATTCCTATTATAATCTCGGGAAGTACGAGACTGCATTTACCTATTGCGAAAAGGCTTACAACAAAAGCCTCTCATCAGGTATACCAACCGCCCAGATGTCAGCCGCCATCAACTACGCGAGGGTATTGATGAAACTGAAGCAATTTGAAAAAGCGAAATACTTTTTCGAAAAATGCAAGCAGATCGCTGACAGTGTGAATGACTATTATTTTCAATCGAACTATTACCAGATTCTGGGAAATTTTAAATTCGACGATAAGAAATACGATCTCGCCTTGTCAGATTTTTCCCGCGGACTGGCCCTGATAAAACAAACCAATGCGCCATATGATATCGCCAGTTGTTTTATCTGGATGGGTGCCTGCAATGCAGGTGTCGGGAATTATGCTGCTGGCCGGAAGTACCTGGATTCGGCATACTTCCTGGCAAAGCTGAACGATTACCCGCATCAGTTGAAAAACGTTTATCTCAACCGATATCACCTGGAGAAAATGGCGGGCAACTATTTCGCCGCCATTGTGCAGCTTGATTCTTTCAATGTGTTGCGGGACAGCATTCAGCATGTAGCGGATGGCGACAGAATACAATTTCTCGATGCGAAATACCAGGCAGAAAAAAAGGAGGCAGAAATAACTTCCCTTCAGTCGGAAAAAGAAATACAGAGATTAAATATCCAGAAGAAAAATACGCTCAACTATATCCTGATTGCATCTGCAGTCATCATTTTGCTGGTGGCAATGTTGCTTTTCAGAAATTTCAAACACAAACAGAAACTGCAGCAACAGCGGATCGCTGAGCTGGAAATAGAACAGCAGCTTACGGCAACTGAAGCAGTTTTAAGGGGCGAGGAGCAGGAGCGCTCCCGCATGGCAAAGGACCTGCATGATGGCCTGGGAGGAATGCTTTCAGGTATAAAATACTCATTTCAAACCATGGAAAGAAACCTGATCATGACGCCGGAAAACCAGCAGGCGTTTGAACGGAGCATGGATATGCTTGACAGTTCGATAACAGAAATGCGCAGAGTGGCGCACAATATGATGCCCGAAGCGCTTGTAAAGTTTGGACTGGATACTGCATTGAAAGACTTCTGCAACGACATCAACCAGTCTGGTGCGTTGCTGGTAAGTTATCAGTCGATCGGACTCGAAGAATTCAAAGTGGAACAGACGACTGCCATCACTTTGTATCGGATTGTGCAGGAACTGATTAATAATGTCATGAAACATGCTTCTGCCAAAACAGCCATTGTGCAGGTGACCAAAACCGATGAGATCATCAGTATCACGGTAGAAGATGACGGAAAGGGATTTGACACAAATATGCTGAAGCTGTCGAAAGGAATCGGTTGGAGTAATATTCAAAGTCGCATTGAATACCTGAAAGGCAGGCTGGACATACAGTCGACGCCACAGAAGGGCACGTCTGTGCACATCGAGTTTAACGCTTAGGAAACATATTAAAACTAAAAGTCCCCGCATCTCTGCGGGGACTTTTTTATAAAATTCTTCGGAAGAATTACTGTGATTCGAGACGGAATGTGATAGGCTGTTTCTTGTAAGATTTCACCTGGCGTCCGTTCTGAATGGCTGGTGTCCATTTACCACTTTTCTTGATTACACGCACCGCTTCAGCTCTGAGTTCGTTTGGCCCGCTGATGGCTTCCACATCAGACACCATACCTTCTTTGTTCACGATAAACTGAACTACCACGGTACCCTGGATTTCATTGTCCTGGGCATCCTGAGGATAAGCAAGGTTCTTGTTCAGGTAGCGGATCCATGCGCTCTGACCGCCGGGGTAGTCAGACTCGATTTCCACCTTTGTAAAGGTTTTGTCCCAGTCTTCTTCTACTTTCTTAGGCGCTTCTACCACACCTTTTCCATCGTCAACCGGGGCAACGATACCCTCGTCTTTTATACCTTCCTGGTTGATGGTACCAATCTTGGTTTCTTCCAGTTTTTCCACTTCAGGTGGTTTTTCGTCTTCCTTCACCTCTTCGTCCGGGACGATTTTAGGCGGGGTAAACTTGGCCATTTCTACTTTTGGTGGCTCCTGTTTTGGTGGCGGAGGGGGTGGAGGTGGTTCGTCTTTTTTCTGTTCCTGTTTCACTTCCTCCAGCTGAACGTCTTTTACAACAAGCTCAGTCTTGGTGCTGTCTTCCCAATTGTTGGCTATCAGATAGGCAACAAATACGAGGGTCAGCAGACCTGCCATGGCGAGCATGGATATGGTCAGACGCCTGTTGTACGTCTTGCGTAAGTCATAAGCGCCATATTCCTTATTCCTGCCATCAAAAATGATGTCAAGAACGTCGGCGCTCATTATCTTATTTACGTCTAACATGATACAAATTTTAAATGAGATGCATTTTTTAAACTATTCCACAATCCACGGCTATTTTGTTGTTGCGGGTGCTGCTGCTGCGGGAACACCTGCTGTTCTGTCGATCAGCATTCCTTCCACTTCAGCAATGTCAACCATCGCATAGCGTTTGATATCATCAATGGTCATCTCGTCAAGCATATCAACCACATTCTGGTAAGTTGATTCCTTGTAAGGCTTGATAACCACCATGAAATCCTTTGGATCGGTCGATTTTTTCTTATTGATGATGACTTCCCGGACTTCCTTAAAGGTGGTGGTCTTGAAATTTGACGCATCCGGAAGAAGGGTTCCTTCATAATAATACACAACATTATTACCACCGAGAAGCAGGGTAAGAACCGCTGATTCTTTGATTTTATTCTGCTCTTCAGGCTTTTCTGTGTCCTTTGGAAGGAACAGACGCATACCTGTCGGCTGACTCATCGTGGTGGTAAAGATGAAGAAAGTGATCAGCAGGAAACCCAGATCCACCATTGGTGTAAGGTCTACGCGGGTGGAAAGTTTTTTGGCTTTCTTGACCCCGGGCCCTTTTTTATGTCCTCCCCCACCGGAGGTATCCATTTCTGCCATAAGGCTTACTTTTTTGGGTTATAAATTTGTTTACTGTGGTGTAGCAGTTCTAGGTCTTTTTGACAGCTCAGAACCCATTGGAACGGCTTCCGGATTTGTAATCATCTGGAATTTCATCAAATCATTCTTTTTGAAGGCATTGATTACACCCTGAAAAGAAGGGTATTTCGATGCGTTGTCGCCTTTAACCAGAATTTCCAGTTTTTTGCCTTCAAAAGCACTTTTTACGGCGCCCATCCAGATTTGCAGTTCATTGTTGAGCGTATCAGTAACCGGAATGCCTTCCATTTTGATATTCTTGATACTTTCTGCAGGCGTACCCAGCAGAGCAGGCAGCTTGCTGAAAGGAACACCGACATAATAACCAGCACGTGCAAAGGCAGATTTCTGCGCAGGTGACAGGGTGAGATTTTTCGATGTAGCTACAATATCAATGATCTCGCGCTTTTCAGACACATTCTTGTCTGATATAGAAAGGTACACCTTGCCGTCTTTGTCAATCGTAATCAACGCCACATCATTCTCAGGGGCCACTTTTGTTGAAACCGAATTTGGAGTTACAACAGTCAGGACCTCACTGGGTTTGAACTTGGTGGTAAGGATAAAGAAAGACAGCAATAGAAAAGCCACATCACACATGGCGGTCATGTCTACAGACGTTCCCTTCCTTGACACTTTATGTTTTGGCATCCTATAAAAGATTAATTCAAATAATTAGATTCAAAAACCATCTCATTCCACAAACCCCTTACAAATTATTTGTAGAGGGTTGCAAAGCTTTGAGTGAGTGTGAATCCACTTTCATCAATACCGTAAGTGATTGAGTCAATTTTGGTAGTGAAAATGTTGTAAAATATGATCGCAAGGGCTGAAGTACCGATACCAAGGGCTGTATTGTACAGGGCCTCGGAGATACCCTGAGAAAGTTTCTGAGCCGCTTCACCACCACCTTCTTCACCAAGGGCAGAGAACGAGGTAATCATACCCAATACCGTTCCAAGGAGACCAAGAAGGGTAGCAACAGATGCGATGGTAGAAAGGAATACGAGGTTTTTTTCCAGCATTGGCAGTTCGAGCGCCGTCGCTTCTTCCACTTCTTTCTGAATAGCAAGCACTTTCTGCTCAGTATCCATTTCTGTAGAAGTGATCATTTCCTTGTATTTGCGGAGACCAGCTTTCATTACATTTCCTACTGAACCTCTTTGTTTGTCGCACTCTGCCAATGCAGCGTCAACATTTTTGTTAGCCAGGTGATACTGTACTTTGCGGATAAACTCTGCATTGTTGCCTGTACCTGATGCTTTCAGAACAGTCAGCAAACGCTCAATAACGAATACGAAAACAGTAAGAAGACATGCAATCAGAATTGGTACAATGATACCACCCTCATACATTTTCACGAGACCTCCCTTTGGACCTTCATGTTTTGGCCAGAAACCACCAGCAGGATCAGGCTTAGCAAAATTATCAGCATTGCCGAGGACAAAACGCCAGATAATATAACCAATAATGATGCAGGCAACCGGAGCGACCCATGAAATCGAATTACTTTTCTTTTTTGGTTGAACAGATGTTGAAGACTTAGCTGCAGTTGGTTTGATTTCAGCCATGATCGTTTGTTTTTAGTTGTTTTACAATTTTATTGTTTCGGCAATGAATGTGTTTTAACCACACAATTCTAATGAAAAAACTTTTTCAAATTCAAGTTAAACCATTAAAAATTTTGCATGGGCACACAATATAAGTTTTTTCTTATTCAACGAATCCGTGCCATTCTTCAAATTTCGCCGAACATGGTATTGGAAGGAGGGCGTTAAGATAATTAAAATATTAACTTCACCGCCCAAACAAATCAATTCATGCTGATAAAAATTTCAAGATCAAAAAAACTCTTGCTGGTCACCGTACTCATGGCTTCGGCATTTGCACAGGCACAGGAAAGAAGGCCGACAGTTCCCGCTCCGGTTTCAGGCACAACGCCACCTGCCGTTCCCATTTCGGCTCCCCGCACCGGACCAAAGGCATACAAAGATGTGATCACCGATAAAGCTGTTTCGAGAAAAGGCCTATTTAATATCCACAAATTAGACGACAAATGGTTTTTCGAAATTGGTGATACATTGCTCGGCCGCGATCTGCTGGTTGTAAACAGACTTTCCAAAGCTGCAGCAGGCATGCGCAACTTCTTCTTCGGCTATGCAGGAGACCAGATCGGAAATACGGTGATTCGCTTTGAAAAAGGACCAAACAACCGGATGTTTCTGAAGAAAGTGTCGTTTGACGAAATGTCGAAAGACAGTTCGCAGCCGATGTACAGGTCAGTGATGAATTCCAATATTCAGCCAATCGTTGCCTCTTTCGATATCGCTGCCTATTCCCGTGATTCAAACGGCGCTGTGCTCGACATGACCAGTTTCATCAATTCTGACAACGATATCCTCAACTTTTCATCAAACCTGAAGAGTGCGTTCCAGGTAGGATCGCTTCAGTCGGACAAGTCATATACGCTGGGCGTAAAGACCTACCCGCTGAATGTAGAGGTGAAAACGGTTAAAACCTATTCAAAAAGCAGCGGTCCGATCGCTCCGGGTGCTCCTTTCAGCATTCCATCGGGAGGTACGCTGCTGACGATGGAAATCAACAGCTCCATCCTGCTCCTGCCGGCCACTCCGCTCAGGCAACGGAATTATGACAACCGGGTCGGTTATTTTGCGAGAAGCTATACCGATTTTGATGCCAATCCCCAGGGTGTTAAGGATGTAACCATGATCGTACGCTGGAGACTGGAACCAAAAGACGCCGATATTGAAAAATACAAAAGAGGAGAACTGGTAGAACCCAAAAAGCCAATCATCTATTATATCGACCCCGCCACACCCGCCAAATGGGTGCCTTACCTGATACAGGGGGTGAACGACTGGCAGGTGGCCTTTGAGAAAGCCGGTTTTA
>JACMLD010000088.1 GCA_014379785.1 Chitinophagaceae bacterium | reverse complement strand
TTAAACCTTGGACAGGAAGTATCACTTTCCGGCGGTGTGAAATTTGATCTTCCGCTTGGTCAGTTGTATTCCAAAAATATTACATCGGACCCCGAAACGGGCATTGGGAAATTTACCGACGCCGAAATTGCACGCTCGCTCCGGTATGGTGTTCATCCCAATGGCACGGTAGTATACGATTTCATGCAATTTCACAATACAAGTGATGAAGATCTTACAGCCATTATATCTTATCTGCGGACACAAAAGCCAGTGAAGAATAAGGTGCCGGAACATTCGCTGACTGTGCTGGGTAATGTCGTAAAAGCATTTGTGGTAAAGCCTGCCGGTCCGGTCGGAGAAGTGCCTAAAGCCGTTAAGATCGACACAATCGCAGAGTATGGCAGATACATGGCATTGAGTATTGGCGAATGCAGCGGATGCCATACAGCACGTGATATGGGCGGCAACTTCATTGGTGAACCCTTCGGTGGGGGTACACCGATGGTCGAACATGGCATATCATTTCCTCCTCCAAATCTTACCCCCGATTCAACAAGCAGAATATTCGGTTGGTCGCAGCAGAATTTTATAGACCGCTTTAAAAAGGGCAGGCTGATTCCTGGTTCCCCTATGCCGTGGAATTCGTATAAGAGAATGACAGACGACGAACTGAAAGCAATCTATAAGTTTCTCAAAACAACCAAGCCCGTTAAGAACAAAGTGCCTCCACCCGATCTTACAAAAAAAGTATAAGTCAACTCTATAGACCACTATGAAAGCTGCTTATCTTCTCTGCCTCATCGCGATAATGTTTTCTTGCAAAAAGGATACGAATACGGGTCCTCCATTGCCGGTGAACGGCAGGAAAACACAAAGGCTAAAGGATATCGTGGTGCCGTCCTTGCCATCGCCATACTATCATTTTGAGTACAGTGACTCAGGATATATTACCCGTCTCGGTTTTGCCGATGCATTCTTCGACTACACTGTGCATTATGAGAATAAAAGGGTCAGCAGACTGATAAACATCAATAATGATCAGGAATTATTCTATCAATACGAGGATGGAAGAGTATCGGTTATACATCAACGTGATGTTCTTTCTGGTGTAAAATCGATGAGGTATTCCTGTCGGTATTACCCGAATGGTTTGCTGAAAGAAATTCTCTGGTCAAAATTCTTTGCAGGAAGGAGTGACAGCGTAGGCGTACGAAAAGTAATACTGATTTATAATGCAGATGGCAATCTGGCTGAGTTTGATGATTTCAGGGTCAATCCTGCTACCGAAGAATTGCTTTGGTCGCAGACAACGGAGATCCTTGAGTATGACAAACAAATAAATGTCGACGATTTTTCTTTGCTCAAAGATACTTTTGAAGATGTGCTGTTACTGCCGCAGGTAAGGCTTTTCAAAAACAATCCACTGCGCTTAAAGACAAGCAGTCAGCAAAACGATTTTCTTTATGTATATCGATATGATTTTGTAAACAAGCTTCCGGTGCGCAAGCATCTTGTGATGACTCAAACCCGCGGCGGAGCCGGTGAAATGCGCAGTACCACTGAGTTTAGTTATTATTAGCGAGTCAGTCATTTCGACCGAGCGCAGCGAGTGGAGAAATCCCCTGCCGCAATTGCGAGTAATAGTGGGGGTTTCTCCACCCTGGCCCTTCGGGCCGGAGTCGAAATGACCGGCATTCATGCGAGCGAAGCGAGCATCACATTCTTCACATTCCCCCACATTGCGCGAAGCGCCAAAATCTACTCATCTGCACATTTGCACATCTTCTCATCTATCTCTTACTCCTCTCCTCCATTTTCAGATCACCGTCGAACGGACTTTTGGTGAATGGATAAAACAATTGTTTGATATATCCTTTTGGATAATGCGCTTCATGAAGACCTGTGCCTTCGGGCCATTGGTTACCCGGCAGGTGATATGTGCCGAATATCTTATCGATAAAAGGAAATATCGTCGCGAAATTTTTACCGTAGAATTTCGGATCCTCGCAATGATGCCAGTGATGGTATTGTGGGGTTGCGATGATATACTTCAGGAAACCAAAATTTATCCTCGTATTGGCATGAATCAGCACCGCATGTACGGCCATAAAAATGATATAGGTGTTGAATGTGAGCTGCGAAAATCCAAAGACATACAGAGGAATAAATGCCATTGACCTGGTTACGAAAATATCTACGAAATGTGTTCGCGAACCTGCCAGCCAGTCCATATGCTGCGTGGAATGATGAACGGAATGAAATCTCCACAGGTAATGATGGCTGTGAAAAAATCTGTGCGCCCAATATTGAAATAAATCCGTTACAAAAAAAGCAATCAGCAGCTGCACTACAAACGGCATGCTTTGCATCCAAAGCTGTAGTGGGGCGAGGCCTATCCAGCCAAAGAAAAGTTTTGCAGGTTGCTGGGTAATGGCACCAAAAAATTGGATAAAAAGGTGACTCACGACAAAATAAACGAGATCCGTGCGCCATTCATCGTGAAACTTTGTCTGTTCTCGGTTTTTGGGAAACACCAGTTCAATCGGAATAAAAATGATAGCCATCAGCAGCAGGTCCAGCAGGAGCCAGTCGAGCCCCAGGTGCCAGCTGGTGGACTGCACCGCTCTGCCCTGCACTCCGAGTCCACCTACTACAATGGCGAGTACGCTTATCACCATTCCTATCAGTGCGTATTTTTTTTGTTTGCTGAGCATGAAACTCAACACAGCGAAAAAGAAAGAGGCGATGATTGTGGAGGTCAGGAGAATGGCCATCGACTCGCCGGTATATACTTCGCGAAACTCTGGTGATGTAAGCCATTCCGGAAACTGAAAGCAGAAAACTGCCAAAAAAGAAAGGAGGCCAAGAAAGATGCTGACATATCCGCTGATCTTTCCTTCTCCAATTTTAAGTCTTGCAGGGG